>CAZSZS010000083.1:0-6680 GCA_964611275.1 uncultured Eubacteriales bacterium | reverse complement strand
CGTATCGTCATTGGATTTTAGCATTCTCTTCACTGCCGGGATACTCATTACGGTTACTGTTCTGGCTTCGGTATTGATTCTCAAAAGCACCTTAAAAGAGACCTCCATTAAGATCGAAGAGTTAAAACAGTCTCAATCCGAAGATAAATCCATGTCTCTTATGCAGCAGCAAATAAGTGACCTTACCAAAAATATCAACCAGCAGCTCAATAACATAAGCAGTCAATTCCAGAAAACCACCGGCCATATCGGCACTACATTAGGGGACGTAAAAGAAAATTTAGGAAGAATGGAAAGTGTCACCACACAGGTTCTGGAAAAAGCCAAAAACATCTCAAATCTGGAAAATCTTCTCCGCGCTCCTAAATTCAGGGGGGGCTTAGGAGAATTATTTTTAGGTGACCTATTAGCCCAGATCCTTCCTCCCGCTCACTACAAGCTCCAGCATAAATTCAAAACCGGAGATATGGTGGACGCCATCGTTAACATTGGGGAAAACATAGTGCCTATAGATTCAAAATTTCCTCTGGAAAACTTTAAAAAATATCTAAACGAGGAAAACGAAAAAGAGAAAATCAATCTACGAAAAAAATTTGTTTCAGATGTAAAAAAGCACATCGATGTCATCCAGCAAAAGTATATCATTCCCGATGAAGGAACATTCGACTTCGCCCTCATGTATATACCTGCAGAAAACATATATTACGAGACCATTCTTCGCGAAGAAAACATGGACAAAGACAAGAGTATCTTCTCTTACGCCACTCAAAAAAGGGTTATTCCTGTTTCCCCGAACTCTTTTTTCGCCTATCTCCAGGTAATCGTACTGGGCCTCAAAGGCCTACAAATAGAAAAATCCGCCCAATTCATATTTCAGTCTCTCTTAAGGCTTCAAAATGACCTCCGTGTGTTTAAAGACTCGTTTAACGTTGTCGGCACTCATTTAAACAATGCCCGAACAAAATACGATGAAGCTGAAAAAAGGCTGTCAAAATTTACTGATAAAATAAAGTCACTGGATTCTTATGAAGCGGAACTGCTTGAAGAGAAAAAAAGTGACTGAACGTCTATATTTCTGAGGAATATTTCAGCTCCTTGAATGTGATAATAAAAGATGTCTCTTCATCTCTTTCGATTTTCATGTCTCCGTGAAGCTGCTCTATAAGCATATTGACCAACTGAAGTCCGAAAGAACCGGGTTTGTTCATGTCAATCTCATCTTTCACACCCACACCATTATCACTGACAACCAGCTTGAGTCTTTCATCGCCTGTTCTGACCATAGAGACTCTGACCTCTCCTTTCTCCTTATCTGGAAACCCATGCTTTAATGAATTGGATATCAACTCATTCAACAAAAGCCCTAAAGGAATGGCCGTATTTATATCCAGGGAAATCTTTTCAATATCTTTTTTCAAAACGATCTTCTCTGAATCAATCCCAAAAGACTGAAAAAGATAGTGAGCTAAACTGTCTATGTATTTTGACAAATCGACTTTGGAAAGTTCCTCAGATCCATACAGTTTTTCGTGCACCATTGCCATGGTCTTTATTCTTCCCCGGCTTTCCCTAAAAATCTCAAGTATATCTTCATCCTCTATATTTGCAGACTGAAGCGCCAATAAACTCGATATCACCTGCATGTTATTTTTGACTCTGTGATGGACCTCACGCAGCAGGACTTCCTTCTCACGGAGAGAGTCTTCGATCCTCATCTTGTCTTTCTTGCTTTCTGTTATATCACGAACATAAGAACGGGTCCCGATGACTTGATTTTTTTCTCTGAGCACCACTGCATCCACTTCACAAAACAGAGCGGTCCCGTCTTTTTTCATCCCTTTAAACTCATAACTGCTTTCCACTTTTTTTCCACTGACCCGGCTTCTATGGAGATGGATGACTGTTTCCCGGTCTTCGGGATGCACCAATGTCAGTATTGTTTTCCCCTCAAGTTCCTCTCTTCTATACCCGAATACCTCACACAACCTGTCATTAAAGTATTTTAAATTTCCTTCCTTATCATCGATCAAGATAGCTATTCTTGCTTTTTCAACCAGATTCTTGTATCTGGTTTCTGATTCTTTGAGCTTCTGCTCCATTTTTCTGTGTTCCGTTATATCATTGATATGGGCAACGGTCTGTACCTTCCCTTTCGGAGTTTTAAGAACACCTGAGACAACCTCGACAAGGCGCCTTTCTCCGTCTTTTCTAATGATATAAAACTCATATTTTTGAGGTTCTTCTTCTCCCCTTTGCCTTTTCCTGTATCTGCTGGTCACCAAAGCTCTTGATCCCTCGTCAATGAATTTCCTGAAGTCTTGCCCTATAATCTCTTCTTTTTCATAGCCTGAGATCTCTGCAAGCCTCTCATTTATATAAGTGAACCTGAACCGATCATCCACAGTAAATATACCTGAAGGAGAGTTGTTCACCACCAATCGGAAAAGCTCATTTCCTTCTGAGAGCTGTTCTTCAGATTTTTTTCTGCTTATGGCCGTTGCGACCTGCTCTGAAACAAAATTCAGAACATCTTTATCTCCTTCGGTGTACCGGAGTCTTTTCCTGTAACTCTGAACAGCCAGCACTCCGATGGTTTCATTCTTTATTTTAAGGGGAACACCAAGCCAGTCCACAGAAGGAGGCCCCACAGACACGACTTCTCCTTTTTTTTCCAGCTCTTCGAACACACGCTCTGACGCAAGGAGAGGTTTCCCTGTCCTCAATACATATTCTGTCAATCCTTTTCCTAATTTCTGTGGAGGAGGAGGGCCTTCCTCCTGGTCCACAAAATAAGGATAGTTCAGTAATCCAGATTTTTCATCATAAAGAGCAAGATAAAAATTATCTTTAGCAGGCATTAACTTCTGTATGATCGTATGGATTCTCCTGTAAAGCTCATCAAGGCTTTTTGCTGAATGTGCTGCTTCCGAAATTTTGTATATTGATTCCTGAACTTTCTTTAATTGCTCTAAATCCGCTACTTTTTTCTTTAATTTTTCAAGATCACTGGAAAGCGGCCTTTTTGTTTCTTTTTTTCTTTTCAATTGTTTCCCTTTTTACCCCTATTCCTCCGAATCTGATTCCTCAAAAGAGGATAACTGCTGCTCTAATTTAGTCACCATTTCTCTTAGCAGCTCAATGATCTCCTCAAGGTCTTCAGGAGAAAAAATATCCCAGTCTTCAACATTGCATTCATCCCTGCCTCTTTCCAGGCTCTCTATGGCATCCTCAAGGCTATCAATAAGCTGTTCACAGGTCTCTTCTTTTGTCGTCATTCTCTTTCTCCTTCTCAATGAACCCGGACCCGTATATAATCCAGGTGAGTTGTGTTTCTGTCTATATATCACATGAAGAAATTTATTGTCAAAGGGAAGTCTTCTTTTTTTTATCATTGACCTGCTAATTGATATGTGATATATTACATAACAGATGGCGGCATTTGGATTTCCCAAACAAGGCCATTAGGGTAAAATAACGGTGGCTCCAATGACAAAAGGACTTATCTTTGACATCAAAAAATATGCCATACATGACGGACCCGGCATACGCACAACTGTTTTTCTTAAAGGATGTCCTTTGCGCTGCTGGTGGTGCCATAATCCAGAAGGCCAGTCCCTGCAAAAGGAACTTTTCTATAACCCAGAAAAATGCCTTGCCGGCTGTACAGACTGCATCGCTGCATGCCCGAACCAGGCTATAACACGAGACAGCACCGGGATATCCATCGACAAAAGCAAATGCCGGATGAAGGAAGATTGTGCCGAAGCCTGCCCTACCGGGGCTCTCAAAGTCATAGGCCAGGAAATAAGTGCCGACGAATTAATGAAGGAAATCGAAAAAGACAGAATATTCTATCAAAATTCAAACGGGGGTGTTACGTTTTCCGGCGGAGAACCTCTCATGCAGATAGACTTTCTGGATACTGTGCTTGAAAAATGCAAAAACCAGCATCTGCACACGGTTGTTGATACATGCGGATATGCCCCTTTTAAGGATTTTGAGAGAATAATGGATAAAGTCGATCTTTTTCTTTATGACCTGAAAACGATGGATGAAGAAGAGCACCTAAAATCCACAGGAGTGAGCAACCGGCTCATCCTTGTGAACTTAAAAAAACTTGGGAAATCAGGAAAAGACATCCATATCAGGATCCCCCTGATCCCCGGTGTCAGTGATTCCCGGGAAAACGCGCAACAAACAGCAAATTTCATCCGAACCATTCCGGGAATAAACAGGGTCAACCTCCTCCCCTATCACAGAGCTAGTACTCAAAAATACATCAACCTAAAAAGAACACCAAAAAATATGGACCCTCTTTCTGATGCCAAAATAAAAAGATTACAAAAAATATATGAAACATACGATTTTTCCGTAAAAATCGGAGGATAAAATGAACAGCCGGATCAAAAAACTGAGAGACCAGAGTGTCAGCACAAAGCCGTTTATATCCATTGAAAGGGCTCGACTGCTGACAAAATTTTATAAAAGCAGTGAAGCCAAAAAAGTCTCCAATCCTCTCAAAAGAGCCCTTGCTTTTAAGTATATTATGGAAAACAAAACCATCTGCATTAATGAGGGAGAACTTATTGTCGGAGAAAGAGGCCCTTCCCCCAGGGCCACTCCCACTTATCCCGAGATCAACACACACAGTCTCAAGGACTTAGACATCCTGAATTCAAGGGAAAAAACATCCTATTCCGTTAGTTCTGAAACAAAAGAAACCCATAAAAAGGAGATCATTCCTTTCTGGAGAGGCCAATCCATAAGAGACAGGGTCTTTGACGAAGTATCAGACGAGTGGAAAGATGCGTACGAAGCGGGAATATTCACTGAGTTCATGGAACAGCGGGCGCCGGGGCATACGGTTCTGGATAACAAAATCTATAAAAAAGGTTTTCTCGACTTTAAAAAAGACATACAAAACAGCATGGATTCGCTTGACTTTCTCAATGACCCGGAAGCCTATCAAAAAAAACAGGAACTCAAGGCTATGGATATCGCTGCGGATGCGATAATGATCCTGGCAAAAAGGTATTCCGAAAAAGCAGCCAAGCTCGCAGAGAAAGAAACAAACAAAAAGAGGAAAGAAGAGCTTTTGAAAATCTCTGAGGTCTGCGCTCATGTCCCTGCTCATGCGCCCCGCAGTTTCCGGGAAGCACTGCAGCATTACTGGTTCGTTCATCTGGGAGTGATAACGGAACTGAACGGATGGGACTCTTTCAATCCGGGAAGACTCGACCAGCATCTCTATCCCTTTTATAAACAGGAAACAGATGAAGGCAGCCTTACTAAGCCAAGCGCTGTAGAGCTTCTGGAATCCTTCTGGATAAAATTCAACAACCAGCCCGCTCCCCCCAAAGTAGGCGTAACCGCTGAAGAAAGCGGAACCTATACGGATTTCGCTCTCATTAATATAGGAGGAGTGAAAACCGACGGGACAGACGGGGTGAACGAACTCTCTTACCTCATCCTTGACGTCATCAAAGAGATGCGGATACTGCAGCCCAGTTCCATGGTCCAGATCAGTAAAAAGGGGCCGGACAGCTTTCTGGAAAATGCGTTAAAGATCATAAAAACAGGTTTTGGACAGCCCTCGATATTCAATACCGATGCCATCATTCAGGAACTCTTAAGGCAGGGAAAATCCATTGAAGATGCCAGAGACGGAGGCGCCAGCGGGTGTGTGGAAACAGGTGCCTTTGGAAAAGAAAACTACACGCTCACAGGTTATTTCAACATGCCCAAAGTGCTTGAGATCACTCTGCACAATGGTTTCGACCCGAGGACACAAAAGAAAATCGGACTTGAAACCGGGAATCCGACCAAATTCAGTGACTTTCAGGACCTTGTCGATGCCTTCAAAAAACAGCTGAATCATTTCATAAATATAAAGATTGAAGGAAACAATATCATTGAAAGGCTCTACGCAGAATATGTTCCCGCTCCCTTCCTCTCTCTCATCACAAGCGACTGTATTCAAAACGGAAAGGATTATCACGAAGGGGGAGCCCGGTACAACACGACCTACATCCAGGGAGTGGGATTGGGCACTATGACGGACTGCTTTGCCTCTATCAAATACAATGTTTTCGATAAAAAGACAATCACCATGAAAAAACTCCTTCAAGCGCTTGATGCAAATTTCAAGGGAGAAGAAAATCTCCGTCAGCGGCTGATACACAAAACTCCTAAATACGGAAATGATGACGATTATGCGGACGAGAATTTAAAAATTATCTTTGATATGTACTACGAGGCTATAAACGGAAGACCCAATACCAAAGGGGGAACGTACAGAATAAACCTGCTTCCCACTACCGTGCATGTTTATTTCGGAAGGGTTACGGGTGCCCTTCCTAACGGAAGAAAAGCCTCTGTGCCCCTCTCAGAAGGGATATCCCCTACCCAGGGGGCAGATACGCAGGGTCCTACAGCCGTCCTAAAATCCGCCTCAAAAATAGACCATTTAAAGACAGGGGGGACTCTGCTCAACCAAAAGTTCAATCCCCAGCTTTTCGACGATGAAGGCATCAATAAATTGGTGAAACTTATCCGCTCTTATTTCAGTATGGACGCGCATCACGTTCAGATAAATGTGGTCTCAGCAGATACTCTGCGTAAAGCTCAAGAAAATCCCGAAGAATACAAAAACCTGATTGTCCGCGTGGCCGGTTACAGCG
>CAZSZS010000082.1:0-17675 GCA_964611275.1 uncultured Eubacteriales bacterium | reverse complement strand
AACGAAGAAGAATGGCGTTAAAAATCTGAAGGGAGCACAGACCATATCTGAATTTCACATCGGCTTTCCTGTAATGAACATCGCCATTTTTTTATGAATAGGTTAGGCTGGTCAACATGCCTGAGCAAGAGTAACAACCCTGACTTCTTTCGCACCTGATTTTAAAAGAACAGAGCTGCATTCACTGACCGTTGCTCCGGTTGTGTAGACATCGTCCACAAGAAGGAGTGTCTTTCCCTTTATTTTCTGCGGTTCAACCACTTCATAAGCCCCTTTATTGTTAATTTTCCTCTGTTCTGCGGGAAGAGACGTTTGAGGGGCAACATTGACTTTTTTAATCAATGCCTTTTCCATCAACTCCAACCCTTTGGAATCCGCAATATATCTGGCTAATTCATATGACTGATTGAAACCTCTTTTCCTTTTCCTTGCCTTGTGTAAAGGGACAGGGACAACAGCCTCTAAATCCCACCATAGTGCTTCATCCTGGACAAGGCTTCTGTACATATAAGCCGCCAGCTCTTTCCCGAGCACTTTGTATTTCCGGTACTTGAAAAGTAGAATTAGGTCCTTTAACTTCCCTCTGTAGACACTGCATGACCTGTGAAGCGAAAATACTGGTTTCTTTTCCAGACATTTGTAACAAAGGTGAGGGTCACCGTAGGTATCAAAAAACCTCCCACAGCACAAACAATAAGATGACCTCCGGGATTTTAATCCTTTAAGACAGGAAGTGCAGACAACTTTTTCTCCTTCACTATCAAGAAGTTGGCCGCAGAGTTTACAGAAAGAGGGGAAAAACATAAGTTCCAGCACTTTTAAAAGAGAGTCAATCTGGCTGGTTTTTACGTGTATCACTGAGATATTTTCTTTTCTTGTTTCTCCTGACATTTGATGCAATAAGGAGTCCAAGGAACCGCATTGAGTCTTTTAATGGATATTTCCTTCTGGCACATTTCACATATTCCAAAGTCCTCTCTTTCGATCTTCTTCAAAGCATTATCTATCTGTATCAGTAATTTCCTTTCAGCATCTGAAAGCTCAAAGAGAAACTCTTTGGCATAAGAACTTTCAGCCTTGTCTATCACATCTTGGGCAACTCCAGGCTCGATCTCTTTTCCTTCATTTCTGAATTCGCTCAGTTTTTTCATTATTTCCTCTTTCTCATTAAGAAGCTTCTTTTTGATTTGGTTTTTTTCTTTTCTATTCAATCCTTTCCCCCTTTACTTTGCATAATTTGTCCCGTTGATTATTGTCAATGACCTATATATCTGTTCCAAAAGGAGGATCCTTATCAGTTCATGAGAAAAAGTCATGCTTGATAAAGAAAGAACAAAATCAGCCCTGTTCAATACGTCACTGCCCAACCCAAGAAATCCTCCTATAACGAACGATATAGGATACGGATAACTCATGGCTTTTTTCTCTAATATCTTAGCCATTTTTTTTGAATCAATACTTTTCCCATTGTTTGACAAACAAATAATATAATCTCTGTCTAAATGCTTTTCAATGCCTTCTGCCTCGATTTTCAATATCTTCTTGTGGTTTCTCTCATCAATCCCTCTGGCTTCCCTTGTCTCAATCAATCTGAATTTAGACAGCTTTTTTATTTTTTCTATATATAAAGCCTGTAAACTTCTTATTTCTCTACTCTTTGTTTTTCCAGGCCATAAAACCTTTAATCTCATATTTAAATATTCGCAGTTCCCAATAAAAATGAATCTAAGCCGGACATTTTATGAATAATCCAGGCTAAAAAATAATGTGTTGTGTGTTAAATGTCAATAACTTTAGTAAAAAAGTTTTGGGCCATCCCCCCACAGCTTTTCCAGTGAATAATATTCTCTGGCCTCTTTGGAAAAAATATGAAGAATAAAACTTCCATAATCCATGAGAATCCATTCTGCATTTTCCTTCCCCTCGACATGGAGCGGAAGAATACTTTCTTTTTTAAGCTCTTTTTCGACATTTTCATAAATGGCTGTATTTTGCCTAGTTGAATTTCCATTCATAATAATAAAATAGTCTGTAAAAGATGAAATCTCTTTTAATCTAATAACAACGATGCGTTCCCCCATTTTTGCTTTTCCGGCTCTCACCGAAACCTTGACCTCCTTTGGCAGAGAGCGCTTGGTTATCGTTTTTCCGTCTTGTTTTCTCTCCATCATGAATAAAGTTTCTTCTCCTTTATGTATTTTTCAACCTCTTTGGGAACCATGCCCCGAATGGATTCGCCTTTTTTTATCCTCTCTCTAATATCCGAAGAAGCGATATCAAGTGATTCCATGCGCAGAAGAAAGAAATCATAACCTCCCACATCTTCTTCCTTGATAGGGGACTTGATCTCAATCATCCTTTTTGCGTACTTCCCACCAATAATATTCTTCGCATCCTTAAGATTGAATCCCGGCCTGCTTATCACTATAAAAGAACAAACTTCAAGCAAATCCGTATAATCTTTCCATGTGTCAATTGCTAAAAAAGCATCAATCCCCAAAATGAAAAAAATCCGGCTTTCCGGGTTCTGTTTTTTTATCTTATTCAATGTGATGATGGAATATGACTTTTCTCTGGCGTCGATCTCAATACTGGAGGGGATAAAATCAGAACGTCCGGTCAGGGCTAACTTCACCATATTAAACCTGTGTCCGGGTGCCGCAGCACAGCTGTTTTTCTTATGAGGAGGGATAAAGGATGGGATAAACAAAATTTTATCAAGAAGAAATTTATCTCTAACTGTTTCAGCAGCCTTGAGATGCCCGTTATGAACAGGATTGAAAGTCCCCCCGAGTATTCCGATTTTTTTATTACCCATTAGCCACTTTATCATTGTTTTTTTTATCGTGTAAAGAAGAAGCTGCGGCAAAAACCATCTCTTTAAGGCCTGTCCCTTTTAACGCTGAAATCGCAAAAAAGGGGATTTTCTTTTTAGCAGCAAAATCTTTCACTTCTTTTAATCGCTGTTTCTCCTCTCCCAGTAGGTCGATCTTATTCGCAACCAGAATATGGGGACGCTTTAAAAGACTCTTATTAAACTCACTCAATTCTTTCTTGATCGTAAAAAAATCATCGATAGGGTGCCTCTGGCTGTAAGGGGAAACATCAACCACATGAATAATGACTCTTGTTCTTTCGATATGTTTGAGAAACTTCATGCCTAATCCGAGCCCTTTATGGGCGCCTTCGATCAAGCCAGGTATGTCCGCGACCACAAAGCTGGTAAACTCATCAATATCCACCACTCCAAGATTGGGAACGACTGTAGTAAATGGATAATCAGCGATAACGGGCTTTGCCGCTGAAATTTTTGAAATCAGCGTTGATTTCCCCACATTAGGAAATCCTACCAGCCCGACATCTGCTATGAGCTTTAATTCCAGAATAGCTTCGAGTTCATCTCCTTCTTT
This sequence comes from uncultured Eubacteriales bacterium, assembly GCA_964611275.1. Lineage (GTDB taxonomy): Bacteria > Acidobacteriota > Aminicenantia > Aminicenantales > Aminicenantaceae > WJMT01. The sequence continues at coordinate 14,265 of CAZSZS010000082.1, read as the reverse complement.
TCCTTCCTCATATTTTCTGGGAGCTTGATTTGTTGAAGAAACAAAGGAAGCATTCCCCCGGCCTCCTTTTCCACCCTTGGCTGCAAGGTATTTTTGACCCGGTCCGACAAAATCAAAGAGGACCTTGTCCTCCTTTCTTATGATGGTTCCCACAGGAACTCTGAGATACAAATCATCCCCTTTTTTCCCGTAGCAGTTCGAACCCTGGCCGTGGCGCCCTCTTTCAGCTTTTAAAATCGGATGCAAACGAAAATAACTCAATGATTTCACATGCTGGTCAGAGACAAAGTAAATACTGCCGCCATCTCCCCCTCTTCCTCCATCAGGTCCTCCTCTGGGCACACGGCTTTCTCTCCGGAAACTCAAGCAACCGTTCCCGCCCTTGCCAGCTGAAAGAGCTACTTTGGCTTGATCCGCAAACATGTTATAGAGAACACAAACATCTAAGAAGGCAGTACTGAGACGATTTTTCTCTTGGCTTTTGTTTGAAAACTAACATTACCTGAGACTTTGGCAAAAAGAGTATCATCCTTTCCTCTTCCCACATTAATTCCTGGCTTAAAGGGAGTCCCTCGCTGACGGACAATTATGGACCCTGCTTTGACATATTGTCCTCCCGACCTTTTGACGCCTAGCCGTTTTGATACACTGTCGCGTCCGTTTTTTGCTGATCCGCCTGATTTCTTATGAGCCATGATTTACTCCTTCTTAGCCGATGATGACTTCTTTTTTGCAGCAGGGCTAGACTGTGATTTTTTTTTGGTCTTTGGCTGGGTCTTTTTTGAACTTTTCGGCTTGCTTTTCTTCTCTGTTTTTTTCTTTTGAGAGACAACTTTTTTTACTTCTTTCTCTTGTGTTTTCTTCTTTTCCGAAACGGCCTTTTTGGCTGTTTTTTTCACTGCAGTCTGTTTCTTCGAAGCGGCCCCTTTATCTGTTTTTTTGGCTTTTTGAGCCCCTTCCTTCGGTTTCTGTGCAGACTTTGCCGAGGGCTTCCCATAGACTATTTCCTCGATTTTTACCTTTGTCATCTGCTGCCTATGGCCGGTCTTTTTCTTATAACGTTTTCTTCTTTTTTTCTTGAACACAACTATCTTTTTGTCTTTAACATTCTCAAGGACCACAGCTTTGACAGAGGCATCTTTGACCAGAGGAGTCCCTATAAAAGCCTTCCCGTTATCCTCGATCAGGAGAACTTCATCAAAAGTTATTTTTTGACCTTTATCCTTATCCAATTTTTCGATTTGAAGTACATCACCTTCTTGCGTTCTGTACTGTTTTCCGCCAGTTTTGATTACAGCAAACATCTTCACTACCTTACCTTTATATTAAATTTACATGTATATTAAATCTACATGACCTATTCAGGTTTTGTTCTCAATGGAAAAAGTTCATTAAAGTTAACATATGACTCTTGTTATGTCAATAGCACAGACGCTCTATAAAAAATTTGCAACCTTTTTGCCCGCTGCAGCGTATATAGATAGTGATAGATGTTTTTAGACTAAAAACAAATGAGGAGAAAAGATGAACAAACTGACCAAAAATCAGGATCTGGTCCTTTTGGCCATTTGGAAACTGACCGGGAACGCCTATATTGTTTCCATCAGGAAGTATTTTAAGGAGATAACCGGAGAGACCATCAATGCGGGCTCTCTCTGTAACACACTCGCTTCGTTGATCAAAAAGGGCTATATCGAATCAAAAGACAGCGAGCCTCTTGCTTCGCCGGGAGGGCGCAGGAAAGTGCTGTACTTCTTGACCCCTGCGGGAAAGGAGGCTTTGAATCATGCTTATCAAACCCAAAGACTGATCTGGGGCGATTTTGTCAAATCCAGCCTTTTATGAGGAAAAAATGAAAAAAAACAAAACAACTCCTCCAAAGTTTGCCCAATGGATATTATCCCGGCTATCGGGTTTCGAAAAGAAATTTGCCCTGAGCCATGTGATGGATGAAGAGTATGCGGAAATACGCTCAAAACACGGGAAACTCAGGTCCTGGATATGGTGCTGGGCCTATATTCTTGAAATCATATATCAGTATGTCAAATATTCTCTCTCCGGGAACGCCGGCATGCTGAAAAACCATGTTCGCACATATCTGAGAACGCTCTTCCGGCATAAGGTCTTTTCGCTGATAAATCTATTTGGTTTCGCCTTCGGGATGACCTGTTTTATTCTCATTTTTCTTTATGTCCGTTATGAGGCGAGTTATGAATCTTTTTTCAAGGATTCCGATCGGATATACAGAGTGATCAGTCAATCGCCCGGAAATATGTACATGGGATCTGATTATTACGGCGTTTCTCCCACTCCTCTCTCCAGCACTCTGTCTGCTGAAATTCCTGAGATCGAAACCGCTGCCAAGACCGGATTTCCCCGAGATATCTGGATCGGAGAAAAGGAGCAAGGCTTTTATGCGCGGATTCTGCATGCGGATGAAGAGTTCCTCAAGCTTTTTTCCTTTAAGCTCATTGAAGGAGACAGAGCCACGGCTTTGGCCGGTCCCGATAAGGTGCTGGTAAGTCAGGAGCTTGCAGAGAGGTATTTCCGGGGTGAGAATCCTGTAGGAAAAACGATCCTTGATACATTGACAGTAACAGGAGTTTTCGAAAATCTGCCTGAGAATTCTCACTTCCGATTTGATTGTATCGTGTCCTTTGTGAATCTCTTTCCGGTCAATGAGCGCGAAGAGACTCTGGCCGATTGGGATAACACATCTTTTTTCACCTATGTCAAATTGAAAGAGGGAAGCGATCGCAGAAGACTCGGCGAAAAAATCGGCACGATCGTAAAAAAACATGATGAAGAAAGCAAAGATAATATATACTTCCTGCAGCCGCTGAACAAAATCCATCTGAATCCTCATATTAATTTCGAATACTCTCAGACCATTGACATGAAATATATCTATCTTTTCACCTCTATCGCTCTCCTTATCTTGATCATAGCCTCTATCAATTACATGAACCTCTCAACGGCCAGGGCTTCGCTCCGGGCAAAAGAGATCGGAGTGAGGAAGGTCGTCGGCGCACAGAGAATCCAGCTCATCCGGCAGTTCATGACCGAATCCGTTATGCTGTCGGTATTGGCACTGTGTCTTGCCCTGGTTTTTGCCTGGCAGCTTCTCCCCTCTTTCAGCTCATTTGTCGAACGAAATATCCAAATCAAAGCTCTGTTTGAATGGAGCATGTTGGCCGAACTGGGCGCTATCGTTTTGCTCATCGGACTGACGGCCGGTCTCTATCCCGCACTTTTCCTTTCTTCTTTCCGGCCGGTCAGTATCATCAAAGGAATTACGGCCCGGTTAGCCGGGAAAGGACGTTTGAGAAGCGTTCTGGTTGTGTTCCAATTCTGTATGACGGTTGTCCTTATCACATCGTGTTTCGTTGTGTATAAACAAATGAAGTATCTCCGGACAAAAAACCTGGGATTCAATAGAGAAAATATCGTTATTGTCAGAGTTACTGATCCGGGTGTCCAACAAAATCTTCAAGCGTTTAAAAATGAACTCAGGGACCATGCAGGCATTGCCGGAGTGGCGGCCTCAAACGACTATCCCACAGGAATCGGGTCCGGATTTACAGGAACCTATCAGGATGACAGTGGAGCTGAGGTTTCTTTTCATACGCACTGGTTTTCGGTTGACTATGACTTTCTCGATCTTTATGAAGCGGAAATCATTCAGGGCCGCAACTTTTCTGAAACCTTCGGAACGGATGATCAGGAAGCCGTCATAGTCAATGAGACTTTCGTAAAGCAGGCGAACTGGAAGAATCCGCTCGGTAAAAAAATCAGCACTAATTTTAGAGAAGAGGCAAAGATCGTTGGGGTGATCAAGGATTTTAACTACCATTCTCTTCGCCTGGATATAAAACCGCTGATAATCCACTGCGACCCTGATCATGTCCGTCATGTCTCTATTCGGATTCACGGACAAAATGTTCCCGAGACCATGGCTTATACCCAAAATACCTACAACAAGTTTATGACGACGCACTCTTTCGAGTTCCGCTTCCTGGATGATATCTATAACCAAATGTACAGAGGAGAGCAGAAACTGGGGATCCTGTTCGGCCTGTTTTCGATCATCGCTGTTTCGATCGCCTGCCTGGGCTTGTTCGGTATGGCATCGCATGCCTGCGAGCGACGCACAAAGGAGATCGGGATCCGAAAGGTCCTGGGGGCATCAATATCCAACATCCTGGGTATCCTTATGAAGGATTTCGCCCGTTTGATCATGATTGCTAATCTCGCTGCCTGGCCTATCGCCTACTTTATTATGAGCCAATGGCTGAACGGTTTTGTCTACAGAACAGGAATCGGTGTGGGCATTTTCCTGCTGTCAGGAACGGTAACTCTTCTGGTTGCAGCCCTGACTGTGAGTTTCCACTCTGTGCGGACGGCAAATGCCAATCCTTCCGTTTCACTGCGTTATGAATAATGCCGTTTGAATCATTCTTACTGAAGCGAACCATAGGCATTTCTCTTGACAAAATCTCTAGTATTCTCTAATTTAATGAAGGCAATTCCGGGCGGTTAGCTCAGCGGAAGAGTACCGGCCTTACAAGCCGGGTGTCACTGGTTCGAATCCAGTACCGCCCACCACCACACATCAAAGACCTGTGAAATATTATTTGACTTGAGTGAAGATTGTATTATAATCCTATGTTAATCCTGCGTCAGCAGGATGGAGGGTTTTTTATTTAGAATGGAAAATAAAACCTTATCTTCAAAAAAACTCCAAAAAAAAGTCAACGAATTACAAGATAAAAATTCAGCACTTGAACAAGAACTCCAACAATATAAGCAAACATTCGATGCTCTTCTCGATGCCATTCCTGACATGGTCTATTTAAAGGACAAAAATCTCAGGAACCTGATCGTCAATAAAGCCTTTTCTGACTATATAGGCAAGAAAAAAGAAGAAATTATCGGAAAGAAGGACGAAGAATTACTTGACTCAAGCCTGGCCGAACAGTGCAGAAAAAGCGATGAAGAAGTGATCAAAAAGAGGGCTTTGGTCAGTGTGGATGAAAAAAGTGGTGACGATGCGGGAAAAACTCTCTATTTCAACACCCTAAAGTCTCCCATATTCGATAAAGATGGAAATATAAAAGGCCTTGTAGGGATAAGCAGAGACCTTACGGTCATTAAAACAAAGGAAGACCAGATAAAAGAATCCCTGAAAGAAAAAGAGGTGCTCCTGAAAGAGATCCACCACCGTGTAAAAAACAACATGCAGATCATATCAAGCCTGCTCAATCTTCAAGCAAAAAACATCAAGGAAGAAAATATAAAACAGATTTTCAACCAGTGCCGGAGCAGAATAAAGGTAATGTCCTTGGTGCATGATAAGCTCTACAGGTCCAGCTCATTGGAAAAAATTAATTTCTCCGACTATGTGGAAACACTGATCACACATCTAATATCTATAAATAACGCTCCTGAACGCAATATCAAACTGCACCTTAACCTGGATGAAATATACTTAGACATAAATTCGAGCATACCACTCGGACTCATCACAAATGAATTGGTATCCAATTCTTTAAAACATGCCTTTCCCACGCAAAGTCTGTTCAATAATACAAACAAAGAGCTCAAACAATTGTCCATAAGTATCAAAAAGAAAAAAAATAAAAATGTAGAACTGACAGTTAAAGACAACGGCATAGGGCTACCCAAAAATTTTGAAGAAAAACCTAAGGATTCCTTGGGACTGAATCTGGTCATGGACCTTGTGAAACAAATCAAAGGAAAAATAAAAATAGACGACTCAAATGGAGCTTGCTTTCAAATCATCTTTTCTCTCTAGATCTATCCTTATGGATCCATTTTTTTCTATTGAAATTCAGTCGGTTTTTTTGTACCTTATTCCATGCCCTCTAGAAAAAAATTAAATGCGTTTAGATGAACAAGGAAACAGACTCCCGGATTTTCTTATAGTGGGAGCCGCACGGTCAGGAACATCAGCCCTCTACTCAATACTTAAAAAAAATCCCCGGGTCTTTATGCCCCAAGAAAAAGAACCTATGTTTTTCCTCTGCTGGGAACAGCCCGTATATTTCAAACTTACAGGCAAAAATAAAAAAGCCAAAGCAGATTTTACAATCCGCGATCTTAAAGAATATGAAAAAACATTTAAAAAAGCGAGAAAAGATCAAGTCCTTGGAGAAGGATCTACCTGGTATCTTTATGCGCATGAGACAGTGATCCCTAATATAAAAAAACTCTATGGAAAAAAGTCTGATTTGATAAAAATAATCATCCTGCTCCGTGATCCGGCACAAAGAGCCTGGTCTCATTACTGGAAAAAAATCAACCAAGGAAACGAATTTCTTCCTTTTTCAGAAGCTGTGAACAAACACACCATTAAACGCCGCTTGGAAGAAGGCCTTCTCCCCAGTTATGACTATATTGGTTTTGGACATTACTACAGCCAGGTCAAAGCCTATATGGATAATTTTTCAAATGTGAAAATCATTCTTTTTGAAGAATTCAAAAAGAAGCCTGAAGAAACAGCAAAGGAGATACTTCAATTCTTTGGAATAAATGAAACAGAGACCATAAAGAAAACAAAATACACAAATCCAGCTGGGATTCCCAAAAATTTTACTTCCTCAATCGTAGACAAACTGATTTTCAAACCAGGTAAATGGAGGGCTTCTATCAAACATATTCTTCCCTTTGGAATGAGAAGGGATTTCAAGTACTACATCAAGAGGATAATATATAAAAAAAAGGAAATGCCGGCTAAATACAAAAAAAGGCTGCAGTCCGAATATGAAGAAGACACGAAAAACTTAAGTCGGCTCCTAAACAAAGACTTGGCCCAATGGGTGGCTGAGAGATGAAAATAGGCTTGATCTCTTCTTCCGGAGGACATTTTTCAGAACTTTTCTGTCTCAACTCAATATGGGGCCAATACAGCAACTTCTGGGTATCTTTTCTTTCATGCGATACAAAGGATCTATTAAAGAACGAAATTTTTTATCATGGATACCATCCCACTAATAGAAATATTATTAATTTTTTTCGTAATTTTATCATCGCATTCAAAATTATACTCAAAGAAAGGCCAACTGTTCTTATTTCAACCGGAGCAGGAATCTGCGTTCCTTTTTTTATTTTGGGAAAGCTGTTTTTCATTAAAACCATTTATATTGAATCCATGGCACGCATCACCACTCTATCTCTCAGCGGAAAACTCGTCTATTTCCTGGCTGACGTTTTCATTGTGCAGTGGCCCCATCTAGCTACCTCATATAAAAAAGCTGTTTATAAAGGACAGGTCCTTTGAAACTATTTGTGACTATAGGGGTAGAAAAATTATCTTTTAACAGACTATTAAAAATCGTCGATCAATATGTCTTTTCGGGACTTTTCCCTAAAGACACATTTATTCAAATCGGACATTCCTCTTACAAACCGCAGTTCTGTTCTTTTTGCAGATTTCTCGACCTCAGTGACATGGAAGAGAGAATCGCAGATGCGGATGTGGTTATCTCCCATGCTGGAATGGGAACCGTTCTTCTCTGTTTGAAATATAAAAAAATCCCCATTCTTTTTCCAAGGAAAGTCTGTTACAGAGAACATGTGGATGACCACCAACTCATGTTTGCCCGGATTATGGCCAAAAAAGGCCTTGCATTAGCTGCCTTTTCTTCAGAGGGCCTGCTCAAAACATACTCAAACTATAATAAACTCTCACAATCATTAAACACCCTGCAAAGCACAGAAAAAACGAAAGGACTTTTCACCTACTTAGAAAAAACACTCACAGATCTTTCAAGACAGAAAGGCAAAAACAATGGATATTAATTTTTTGCTCAAAAATTCAATACGATTGTTGTTCACAAGAAAAATCAAGTTTCAATTCGACCGCATCCCCATGGAGTCTCATCCGTTTTCATGGAAAAAAACCAAGAACCTGTTTTTAATTGCGATAAACAGACTTCTGCCTGTAAGTCACGCCTTTGGATATCCCTATATGGCTCACATCTCCCCATCAGGAGTCTGTAACCTGAGATGCGAAATGTGTCCCGCTCATGATCCAGAGGCAAAGGGCAAAAAATTCCTTTCATTCCAGACTTATAAAAAATTCATCGACGAAGCAGGAGATTACTTGATCTACATCATCCTTTGGGGTTGGGGAGAACCGCTTCTTAATCCTGAATTCAATAAAATGACCAAATATGCGGAACAAAAAGGCATACGGACAGTTACAAGCACTAATTTGAATAGATTTTCTCAAACGAGCGCTAAAAAACTGGTCGAATCAGGACTGGATGCCCTGATTATCGCTGCAGACGGAACCACCCAGGAAACATATTCCAGATTCAGAAAGGGAGGCAACCTGGAGAAAGTCCTATCCCATACACGTAAAATCGTTAAAGCGAAGAGAAAATCCGGAAACCGCAAACCCTTGATCAATCTGCGCATGATCGTTTCCAAGGAGAATGAAAACGAAATGGATGAATACAGGCGGATCGCAAGGGATCTGGGCGTTGATATGGTCAGTTTTAAGGCTTTCTCCACCCGGCAGTTAGGTTATTATGATTCAAAATTCGACAGGAAGTACGCACCCATTCAAAAAAAATACCGTTGGTACAGCTATCAAAAAGGATATAAAGTCAACCGCAAGCCGAAAAAGTACTGGTGCCGTTTTCCCTGGACAAAACCGACCCTTTTCCCAGACGGAATGATTGTAAGCTGCGAATACGATTTCAAGTACGAACATGCCTTCGGGAACATAAACGAGAAAACATTTGATGAGATCTGGTTCACCCCTGAGACAGCGGAATTCAGAAAAAAATTCCAGAAAAATAGAGACGCCTTTGATTTCTGTAAAGACTGTATCTATGACTACAAGCTTATCACGGGATGCGTCCTGGAATGGGAATTCATTGAAGATGACAGATAGAGAACATCTGAACCAACATCCCTATCACGGAATATCCGTCATTATCATCACCTATAACGAAGAGGAAAACATAAAAGACTGTCTCAACTCCTTACTTAAGGTGGATTATCCAAAGGACAGGTATGAAGTCATTGTTGTTGATTCTTCAACCGATTCGACTCCGGAGATCGTCTCTGAATATAAAAAGGTAAGGCTTATAAAAAGCAGGAAAGGATTCAGCCAGCAGAGAAATAAGGGATGGAATCATGCTGTTTTTAATATCATTGCGTTTGTAGATGCAGACACGATAGTCCCTTCAGAATATCTAAAGATCATCGATAAGACATTTAAAAACAAAGAGACAGCAGCTATCGGAGGGAACGCCTATCCTCCTGAAAACACCAACCGTTTCGGCATATGGGCCGCCTGTGTGGGGCATCCTGCAGGCGGTGCCATGGGATTCAAAGCAAACATGAAAAAAAGCCAGAAAAAGCCCCTTTTCCTCCCTTCATGCAATTTTGCGGTTAGAAAAGAAATTTTGGAAGCTGTCAATGGCTTTGACCCTGAATTTTATGATGGAGGAGAGGATGTCGATATCTCCCGCAGGATAAAAAAATTGGGATTCTCTCTTAAATACATCCCTGAACTGACCGTGTATCATAAACCCAGAACCAGCTTAAAAAAATATATCCAGTGGAACAGAGGAGTCGGTAAAAGCAAATTCAACCTTAAGCATCCCTCCTTACTAAAACTCATCTTTCAACCGAGTTTCCCGCTGTGGGCCCTCCTCCCTGTTGTTGTTATTGTATTGCTGCTGGATCGGCCTTTTGTCCTGGCTTCCTTTGTCGCGTTAGCGTGGATCTTCTATCTAACGGCATTGTATTTTTTTGCCAATCCCTACCCTCATTTGTTAAGACAGAGGCAAAAAATAGGCATCGGCTTCCTGTCTGTCTTCTTTACTGTCCCTTTCCTTATTTATCTGCGCCAGGTTTTCATCAACATAGGACAGCTGGAAAAATGGAGGCTTGTAAGAAAAGCACGGAAGAGCCCTTGAAAATCAATCCTTAATATGAAGGGTCCGGGCTAATTATCCTGGATTATTCACAAGTCGAGGTCGCTGCAGATGCGAGGCACAGGGTGCGAAGATGTGGTCCTTCACCGCGAGTCCCCTGTAACGAAGCAGATACAGTGAGATCGGCTTGCCTTAATGGTAAAAATATGGCGATTAAAATGAAAGTGATAACAAACAAAGATATTTCAGTTGTCTTTTTTGTAGAAAACATGTATATCCTTGAAAGCAAAACAAAAAAATGCTCATAGCCATTTTTTTATGAATAGTTCAGGTGAATTGACTGAATGAGGAACGTGTGATAAACATAAAGGCGGTATCTTATTTAGATAGGCCTTTAAATAGGACAGAATAATCCTTTGGAGATATTAAATGGAAAACACGCTTGTGGCATACTTCTCCCAAACAGGAAACACAAAAAAAGTGGCGGAGGCTATATACGAAAACATAGAGGGTGACAAACAAATAATGCCAGTCAGGGAAGCTCAAAAAGAGGCCATAGAGGACTACGACCTTATCTTCATCGGATTTCCGGTCCACTCCCACGGCGTACCGTTTGCCATGGAGTCTTTTATAAAAAAAATCCCCCCGGACAAAAAAATAGCCTTTTTCTCGACTCATGGATCTCTCACCGGAGGAAAACTTTCAAGGGAGGCCATAGAACACGCTTCAGTCCTTGCTTCTAGAACAAGACTACTGGGAACTTTTTCCTGCAGAGGAAAGGTCTCATTAACCGCCTTGGATATTCTAAAAAAATCCCCTGAACACAGAGCCTGGGCTGATATGGCTGCCTCAGCCAGCACCCATCCTGATGAACACGATCTGGGTGAAGCCGCATCCTTTGCCAAATGGATAATCACCCTGGCTTCTCAAGATTGACAGTTGAAGATCCTTCCCTTTTATGACTTTATCACCACTTCCCGTCCATCTGGAATTCAGCACCGTCAAGCCAAAAACCTGACCTAGTGACAGAATCATGCTGGGCCTGCAAAAGGTCATAATGGAACTTCTCTTCTTCGGAAATTTCCAAGAATATTTTTTTAGCTACAGGATCATCTGTGTCCTCTGCAGCCTCTTGGAAATACTCAATCGCTTCTCTCTCAAGCTGCATGCCTATACTTAAAGCCTCTGTCTCTCCTTTGCCTTTTCTCTCCTTCATTCTCAGCTTCAGCTTTTCCACCAGAGGAGCATCTCCTGAAAGGTCACTCTCATCAAAATAATTCATCCAGTCTTCCCCGCCCAGTATTTTGCTGAACAATTTCCCGAAAGTCTCCAGATGCCTGACTTCCTCCTCTGCCAAAAACTTGAACATCTTCTTACCGCGTTCATGCTCTGTAATGTCCGCAGCATGATCGAAAAATCTCCTGCCGTTTATTTCCAGCAGTATGGCACCTTTAATGGCTTTTTTTATTTGTTGACTGATCTCAGGCATGAGTCTTCTCCTTTTTTATCTTGTTGTTCTTCATGCATTCAGAACAAATCCCATAATAATAGACCTGACATTCATTGATGCAGTGACCGTCAATTTCTTTGATTTCTATCTTCTTTTCAGGAAATATATCGATTATTTTCCCGCATTCCTTACAAAAGAAATGGTCATGTGGTTTTGTGTTCGGATCAAAATTGACTTTATCAAATCCTATGGTCAATTGTTTTATCTCTTTAGTCTCGTTTAATATCTTAAGAGTGTTATAGACTGTTGCAAAAGATATCATCGGGTATTTCTTCTTTACTTCTTTGAACAGATCTGATGCTGATGGATGGTTTTTGTTTCCTTCAAGATGCTCTATGACAGCAAGTCTCTGAAGGGTCAGCTTAAATCCCTTTGACTTAAGATTATTCAGACAGTCTGTAACACTTCTCATATATATACTCCAACACTATTTTATTTCAAAACCCTTCATTAATCAATAATCATTTCAATTTAATAACAATTATTCAGTAAGAGATCAACCTGAGATGATCGGGCTCGCATGAGGATCCATCGGATTTATTCTGGAGGCTAAAGAAAATAAAAATGGATAACTTTGATTCATATGCATCATGTATGACAACCAGGCCGTCGTTATTTTTGAATAAGCCCTTTTTAAGTCATTTGCCAGATGTTTGTAGTCTTCCTCTGGTAATGATTTCAATTGATTCCCTCTGTATTCAAGCTCTTCTGAAAGGTGGAAGACAGCCCAGAGAAGGTCTGTAAAGTCTTCGTGCTCCAAAAGATTGGGATTTTCCAGTAAACGCAAAAGGAAAGGGCGCTTACTCACAAGATAATCCCTGAGCTCACACAGTTTATCCTTGTCTATTCTCATCTGGTATTTAAACTCTTTGGCCGCAGATGCGGCTCTGTTAAAGTCCTTTTCCGTCCACTCTTCTGTGACTTTTAACTGCTCAGCAAGGTCATCCGAATTTTCAACAAATACGTTGAACCTATCAAGAAGATTCAGCCCTACTTCACTAAAAAAACTGCCGATGACCATATTCAGTTTCTTCCTTAAAGTCTGTTTCTCTTTTCTTGCAAGTACCCGTTCGACAAACAGGACGACCAAAAGAACATCAAGAAAAAGAAATCCAAAGTCTCCGATCATATATATGAAAATATGATGGATATCGCGGAAAATGAGGTAGTGCAGTGTGTAAGTGAGCGCGGAAGCCGCGATAAAAATAAGACTTACCTTAAAAGTCCAGCTGAATATTTTTTTCATTTTTGTTCTCTCTCCATTCTGTTTATTCTAAATCAATTACTCAGTCTTTAACAGGTACTCTCCCAATTCCCTTCCTACCGTTCTTACTGAATCTAACTCATCTTCACCGGGGATATACTTTATTTTTAGACCTTTAAAAGGAATGTCCCATTTGAGCTCTGTGAGGACTTTTTCTATTTCTCCTACCGCCTGACCTCCCCATCCAAAAGAACCAAAGGCAAAGCCAATCCTTTTTCTCGGCCTCAATCCTTTGAGATAGATGAGAAATTCACCAATTGAGGGAAGCATCCCATTATTTAAAGTGGGTGAGCCGATCACAACCAGACGGGATCTGAGGATATCTGTTATGACATCAGATATGTGATTCTTCTTAAGATTCCTCACCGCCACTTCCATTCCAGCATCATATAATCCTCTTTCAAGCATTTGGGCCATTTTTTTGGTAGAATCCCACATTGAATCATAAACCACAACCCCTCTCTTGTCTGCTTCATAGCCGGACCACTTCTTATACTGTTTGACTATATCAGGTATATGGGACCTCCATATAAGTCCGTGACTGGGACAGATCATCTCTATGTCGAGCTGGGAAACCACTTCCAAGGCGCTTTTAACCTGATCACCATAGGGCATAACAATATTACCGTAATATTTAGCTGCCTCTTCCTCCACAATGCCCCAGCCAATCTCGTCGGCATACCTTTCTGAGCTGGCAATATGCTGCCCAAAAGCATCGTTTGAAAACAGAATCTTTTCCTCCGGAATATAGGTGACCATGTTATCAGGCCAATGAACCATTGGAGTGTGCACAAAATTCAGGGACCTTTTCCCGATTTTCAGCGACTCCCCTGATGTGACGACCTGAAAATTCCAATCCTTTTTGTAATGCCTGCGCAGGCCCTTTTCCCCCTGAGTAGATGTGATGACAACCGCATTTGGTGCATATTCAAGCATCTTTGGGATAGAACCGGAATGATCCATTTCAACATGATTGGATAAGATGATATCTATTTTTGAAGGATCGATTATCTTCTTAATCCTATCCAGCATTTCGTCAAAAAGATAGTGCTTGACCGTATCCACAAGAACGACCTTTTCATCTAAAATCAGATACGCATTATATGTTGAGCCGCGCTGGGTCAAATACCCATGAAAATCACGTAAATCCCAGTCAATTCCTCCTACCCAGTAAATTCCCTCTCTAATTTTACTGTTTTTCATCTTTTTTTACGCAACTTCAAAGGCATCTTTATCCGCACCGCATACAGGGCACACCCAATCGTCGGGAAGGTCCTCAAATGCCGTCCCGGGTTCTATTCCGTTATCCGGGTCTCCTGCATTGGGATCATAGATATAACCACAGACTGAACATTTAAACATTTTCATTTTTTTCTCCTTTGGTCTTAATATTCTTATTCATACAATCCTTACACACACCTTTAAAATAACCGTGTATTTCAGTTATTCTATTCCCACAGACACTTTCCTTTTCAAAACCATCATATTCAAAGTCAAGGTTAATAATCCTTCCGCATTTTTCACAAAAAAAATGGTAATGAGAGGAAGTGTCTCTATCATAACGAACCTCTGTACCT
>CAZSZS010000081.1:0-9167 GCA_964611275.1 uncultured Eubacteriales bacterium | reverse complement strand
GAATTTCAGCTTAGCTCGTTAATTAGTCAGGTTGATTAGAAGGAAAAATTCTTTTTTGTGATAATTTTCAAACAGGCATCCACGACTTCCGGGTCATAGAGAGTCCCTTTGTTTTCTTTCAGCTCATTGATAGGGCCTGCTTTTTCCTGAGCGGATCTGTGCGCCCTTCTGGAAGACAATGCTTCTACTACATCCGCTACTCCTATGATCCTTGCCTCCAGTAATATCTTGTCACCGGAAAGCCCGGAGGGATATCCCGAACCGTCCATCCTCTCATGATGCTGGACGACAATATTAGCAACAGGCCAGGGAAAACCAATGTTTTTCAATATATCATATCCGGTCTTGGGATGACCCTCTATGATCATGCGCTCTGCTTCGTTAAGTTCATCGGGTTTGCTGAGTATCTCTGCTGGAATGCCTATCTTTCCTATATCATGAATGCTTGCCGCTACTTTCAGCCCTTGGATGCGTTCCTCAGGAAGACCCATTTGTTCGGCAATAGCGCAAGCCAGCTGTGTCACTCTTTGCATATGCCCTGCCGTGAACGGGTCTTTAAACTCTACGCTTGTTGCCAGAGCTTTAACCGTATCATCCATGACTTCCGTAAGTGTTTCATATCTATCTTTGATATCTTTACTGACTTTCTCTCTTCCTGTGATGTCTCTTATCCCAAGTGCCTGTACGGACTCCTTTTCATCAAAGAGAGTCTTAGCCAGAATTTCAACATGAATGGCTTGACCGCTCTTCTTGAGCCCTGTGGCCTCAAGCGGCTGGGATATTGAATCCTTAAGAAACTCTTCAATTTTCTGCTTCTCATCTGATTCGAAAAAAATCGATAGGTCCTTCCCCATGTATTCTGAAGGCTTGTATTCGAAGAGAGAACTTGTCGCATGATTGGCATCTGCGATGATTCCTTCTTTTAAAATGACAATGGCTTCAAAACCAGCCTGAACAAGCATGAGAAATCGATTGTTAGCTTTTTTTTGTGTATCTTCCATCTTCCTTTGGCCGATGACAAAGCCAAGGCTCTTGGTAACTTCTTTCAAGATAGAAATATCCAGTTCCGTCCATTTTCCCTGTTCTGAAAGCCACTCTACTCCTAAAAATCCTATCAATACCTCATTATGAAAAACAGGAACAGCCAAAAAAGAAGCTGCGTCCTCGCTCAGACACAGCTTCTTGAGAGAGTCTTTTGCTTTATCGGTTTCCGATGCGTTTTCAATCTCTATGGTCTTTCCGTCACTGAAACCTTCGATCATCCATGAAAACTCATCCAGAGGAATATTTTTCCTCATATCGATCTGAGGTTCAATGCCCTCCTTATGCCATTCATGCAGACAGCTCGTCAGATGATTTTCTTTATCAAATAAAAACAATCCGGTTCTGTCCGCATTGAGCTTGATTCCTATGTCCATGAGAATTGCTTTAAACGCACTTTCAAGGTCTTTGGCTTCTACCAGTCTTGAAAGGACTCTGGACATGAATTTCTCAAAACCGAGTTTTTGCTTGAGATCCATATCAACTTTTTTCTCATCTGTCACATCCTCTATGGTAGCCATGACCCCGTTTATGGACCCGTCTTTACTGAAAAGAGGAATGAAGCTGTTCCTAATATAGTGTTTCTTCCCTGACTCATTTATATACAAAGACTCAATTGTGCTTCTTTTTTGAGAGTCAAGGCATTTTCTTATCCCCTCTGCTATGCCTGATTTTTTAAATGCAGGGACATTCCACACATCCATCTCATTCGCTTCCTGTCCGTTCTCAATCCCCAATTTTTTTACAGCCTCGGAATTAATAAAATGAATCACACCCTGAACATTGACTGAGAGGACACCAAGTGAAAGCTCCTCTAATAGAGTATTGAGATAGTGCTTTTCTTCTACTAATTCCTGTTCTTTTCTGTCTCTCTCCTGCTCGACTTCCTCTATTTCTGATATCTGTTTGCGTACCCTGTCCAAATCTTTCAAAAATCTGGTCTTTTTTTCGTTTTCATCCATTTTCAGCACCCTTTATACAAAATATTATTTTGTTACAAAAGAAGATACAGGCAATCCGTTCAATCCCCCATTTCGATCTCTTTTCTTCATGCTTTTTATAATATCTCATTTTCATTTTGTCAAACGCAATAGCCTTTTAGGATGATTTGGGGGGTGATATTATTGCCCTTGAGTTGCTTTATCTCTTTGATTATTATAAAGACGAATACAATGCATATGAATTCAATCTTCTTTTAAGGAACTCCTGTTATGAAAAAATATCCATTAAAAGTCATTATTATAGCTATCTCCCTGACAGGCTTTTTCCTTACACATATGGTCTTGGCTGATACAGAACCCGTTCCCCGGTCAAAATACCTCGATTATGCCCGGCAGTCCGCGGATTGGACATGGGAACATTATGACGAGAGGATCGCGTCCTGGGAAGAAAACTTTGACCCTGAGAACGTTTTTGGCTACCGCCCTCCGGGAGGACTCCTGGAAATGGCGGTCATCTATGCGTATTTGTATATAAAAGAATCCCGGCCAGAACACGCTGAGAAAGCGAGAAAAGTGCTTCTGACTTATGACGAGTTCACAAAAGCCTACCCTCAATGGGCTGTTGAAAAAAGGCCTGACTATGATGACAAACCACCGGTTCTCCCTGATTTTTTTTCTGTCATGAAATATATAAGAGCCTATGACCTGTTAAAAGGCCTGGACGTTCTCTCCGCACAGGAAAAAAAGAAGATCGAAACAAATATCGCAGAAAGCATGGCCTATCTTCTCAGGTCTCAGGAATGGGGTCCTATGAACCGGGCTGCCCTCAGAGCGGAATCCCTGGCGTGGGCTGTCAAAGCTCTTCCCGAACACCCCGATACGGATAAATGGCGGATGCAGCGCCGCGCCCTCGGAGATGATAACTGGGGGAACTGGGAGATAGAGGATGCCTCTCTATATAATGCGGTCTGGCTTTATTCCCTGTGCGGATATGCCCATGCCCTAAATAAAATGGAAGACCTGTTCAAAACACCTGAAATGTATTATTACGCCCAATATTATCTGCATCTTTTCTGCCCAGCGGGAATAATTCCGGACTTCGGAGACGCACACTGGGCGAGCAACTGGAATCGATTTCTTGTCTTTTTTGAAGCAGCTGCCTCTCAGTACCAAGACAGCCAATTGAAATGGGCGGCTGCAACTCTTGCCCAGAAATATATCGATTTTGACAATCCGAATAACATCGGACTGGGGTATATGTTCCTCGACTGCTACCTCTGGGGAAGCGACTCGATCAAACCCGTGAAGCCAACAGGGCTGTCCGGCGAAGTAATGGAAGACATAGTGGGAAAAAAGATCGTTTTCAGAAACGGGTGGGAGCCGGAATCAACGTATATGCTTTTAAACTACAGGGATGAAGGCTCCGGAGGCAGCTATTTCAGAGATTATCTAAGGGATACGATTCCCGTAGAAGAAGAAAAAATGACCCACGGGCATTCCGATGAGAACAGCATCGTTCTCCTGATGCACGAAGGCTCTGTTCTTCTTCATGACGGAGGATACAGGGATTATATGCCCAGCGGCCCTTTCGGAGCTTACAGGCAGGACTACTTTCACAACCGCCTGTGCGTGAGAGCCGAAAAAATCTTTATGGGGCAAGAAAAAGGCCAAAACCGCTACGGCACAAAAGAAGCTGTAGTCAGTCAGGATATCCTCGATTTTCTTAGAAATGCCGGTTCCTACAAGCCGACCCGGACGAAAAAAATAGACTTTCTGTCCTTTGAGGACTTTGATTACAGCAGAACCCGGCTCATAGATGACCAAACGGGATATGAATGGGACCGGATCCTGGTCTACATCAAAGACCCCGCTGCCTTCCTGGTCTTTGATGTTTTCAAGGCCACAGAAGAAAGCTATTTCACTCTGTCGAATCTCTGGCATACCCGAAAAATAATCTCCCAAGGAGATCACTGGTATGATACGGTCTATGACAGAATCCAAAAGAACACATTCCCAACCGACCAGCACCTCCTTATCCTGTTCCCGATGACCCACTACAGACTAGAAGGAGTGGTGCCTCAAAAAAGGCATTATCAGGATGAGCTCACTATCCATCAAACCACGGCCCAGCATTTTGAACTGACCGATACAGTCGGATTCATCACTGTATTTATCCCCCACTCCTCTCAAACCGAACCCGAGTCTTTTCTGGATAAAGTCATGCTCCTTCCTGTCGAACCTCAAAACACAGGAATGGGTGTTAAGATTAAGTTTGAAGACAAAGAAATTTATGCTGGAGTCAAAAACGATTTGAGAATGGATATGTCCAGAGACTGGCGAAGGCCACGCTACACGTATGAGGCCGGGAAAGTCCGGTGGGGCCCTATTGAATCCAACGGAGATTTTGTGTTTGCTTCCATAAAGGATAACGAACTGCATTACACCATCGTCAATCTGACAAAAGCCCTGTATCAGGACGAGGTCCTTGTTGATGTTAAACCCGATAGGTCCGGGCTTCTTTTTGACGGGAGTGAAGACAAGCCGGGCAAAACGAAACTAAGGTATTGGCGGGATAAGTCAGCACTCAATATTAAGTGATACGTAACCTCGTTATAAGACAAGGAGTCGTACACAGCAGCTGATTTATAAAGTTTCTGATTTACCGCCTCTTCAAGATATGATATAAAATAGGACGCAAATAATATGCGTTTCAAGAGGGAGTATAAAATGAAAAAATCTTTAAGGCTGTCATGTATGGTTTTACTATCTTTTGCGTTGGTTTTTTCCTCTTCTTTAAAAGGAATCGATACAAAGGATACGAAAATGCTGACTCATCCTGCTGTGAGCCAGGAAAATATCGTCTTCTCTTATTCGAATGATCTCTGGATCGCGGATTTGAGCGGCAACAATGTGCGCCGCCTGACTTCGCACAAAGGTATGGAATCATCCCCTGTTTTTTCCCCTGACGGAAAATGGATCGCCTTCAGCGGGGAATATGACGGAAACACAGATGTCTATATCATTCCTTCTCGAGGCGGTATTCCAAAGAGACTGACCTGGCATCCTTATTCTGATACAGTCAGAGCCTTCACTCCGGACGGAAAATTTGTGGTCTTTATGTCCTCCCGTTCCTCTTTCTCCTACTCCCGCTCCCAGCTCTATAAAGTATCCGTAGACGGAGGGATCCCTGTCCAGGAAAAAATTCCCTATGCCACCAAGGCATCCTATTCCCCCGATGGCACAAAGATAGCGTATACGCCTTTCGGAGAGGTTTTTCATCAGTGGAAGCACTACCGCGGAGGCACTTTCTCGAGAATCTGGATCATGACCCTCGGTAACAGTACCGTAGAAAGCATTCCTCAGCCTGAAGGAAGATGCAATGACACAGATCCCCTGTGGATTCATAATAAAATATATTTCCGTTCTGACAGAAACGGAGAGTTCAACCTCTTCTCCTTTGATACGGAAACAAAGGAAATAAAACAGCTTACCGATTATCAGGATTTTCCTGTTGTCTCGGCTTCATCCAGTGATGATAAGATCCTGTTCGAGCAAAAGGGTAAACTCCATTTTTTTGACATCTCTGACGGAACAGTGGATGACCTTTCCATTGGCGTGGCCACAGACCTTATGGGATTAAGGCCCCGATATGTCAGCGGAAGCCAGTATATAAGAAATGTGGACATATCTCCTACCGGAGCCAGGGCTGTTCTTGAATTCAGAGGTGAGATCATTACCCTTCCCGCGGAAAAAGGTGATTTTCGCAACATCACGGAAACGACAGGAATCAACGAAAGGAACCCTGCGTGGTCGCCAGACGGGAAAAAAATCGCTTATTTTTCAGATGAGAACGGAGAATACGCTCTTCATATTAAAGAGCCGGGGATGAAAGGCAACGTGAAAAAATACCCCCTAGACGGAGCCGGTTTCTACGACAGGCCTTACTGGTCACCTGACAGCAAAAAAATTGCCTATACGGATAATTCCTGGAGCCTGTACTGGTTTGACACCGAGACCGGAAAATCCCAAAAAATCGCATCCGAATACCTTTATGGGCCATCGGGCTTGAAAACCATCCGGGGAGTCTGGTCCCCTAACTCAAAATGGATCGCCTACACGCTGAACACCGAAGCCTATATTCAAAAGGTCTATGTGTATTCCATAGAAGAAGACAAATCGTATCCCATCACTGACGGATTGAGCGAAGTGAGCGATCCTGTTTTTGACCCCAGCGGCAAATACCTTTACTTTTTCGCCTCCACAGACGCAGGTCCGGTAAAACACTGGTTCGCCATGTCCAGCGCGGATATGAGAATGTCCAATGCGATTTATTTGGCTGTGCTTCAAAAAAATGTCCCTTCTCCTTTGGCCAAAGAAAGCGATGAGGAAAAAGGATTGGAAAACGAAAAAACGGACCAAAAGAACGATGAAGAAAAGGAAAAAGAAGAATTCCGCATCGACTTCGAAGGACTTAATGAGCGCATCCTCAGCATTCCCGTCCCGGAGGGAAATTATGGTTCCCTTCAGACAGGGATCAGCGGCCAGATCTTTTATTTGGAAGCCCCTCCTGACAGCAGCGTTCCTTACTCCCGCGAAACAAAACTGCATAAATTCGACCTGAATAAACGCAAAGATACGGTCATCCTGACCGGTGTGAATGGATACAAACTATCAGCCGACTATAAAAAACTACTTTATATTTCAGGCAGAAATCTGTTCATCACCAATATCGCCGACAGCATAAAGCCGGGCCAGGGAAAATTAAACGCGGAATCCATCCAGATCCAAATAGATCCGCCCAGAGAATGGAAACAGATATATCACGAGGCATGGAGGATCAACAGGGACTACTTTTATGACCCGAATATGCATGGAGTGGACTGGGAAAAAATGCAGGAGAAATATTCCATGTTTCTGCCCCACATCTCCTGCCGGCAGGACCTGAACAGAGTGATCCAGTGGATGTGCAGCGAATTGGGAGTGGGCCACCACAGAACCGGCGGAGGAGATACCCTTACCCGAACAGATAGGGTTCCGGTCGGCCTGTTAGGAGCTGACTACTCCATTGAAAACGGCCGTTACCGGTTCAAAAAAGTCTTCGGAGGCCTCAACTGGAATCCCGAGCTCCGCTCACCGCTCACCGAACCCGGAGTGGATGTGAAACAGGGAGACTATCTCATTGCGGTCAATGGCGAACAAGTCAAACCCCCTGAAAATCTCTTCAAATTTTTTGAAAACACGGCCAACCGGCTGACTGAAATAACGGTCAGCTCTGACGCGGAAGGAAAAAATTCACGTGACGTGGATGTGGTCCCCCTTTCCAGTGAATACACTCTCAGAAACAGAGACTGGGTGGAAGGCAATATCGCCAAGGTGAATGAAGCAACAGGCGGGAAAGTGGCTTATGTCTATGTTCCTAATACAAGCACATTAGGTCATACCTATTTTAAGAGATATTTCTTTCCCCAATCACATAAAGATGCCATCATCGTTGACGAACGGTTCAACGGCGGCGGATCAGTTGCCGATTACTACATAGACATCCTGAAGCGCCCTTATGTGTGCTACTGGAACATGAGATACGGCGCGGATTTGAAAACACCGAGCGCATCCATTCAGGGGCCCAAGGTCATGCTCATCAATGAATCCGCAGGCTCGGGCGGCGACCTTCTTCCCTGGATGTTCAGAAAATTTAATTTAGGCAAACTGATAGGAACCAGAACATGGGGAGGGCTAGTCGGAACACTCGGATTTCCTGTTCTTATGGACGGAGGATACGTCACAGCCCCCAATCTGGCTATCTGGACGGAAGACGGATGGATCGTTGAAAACGAAGGAGTTCCGCCGGACATCGATGTCCAGCAGACACCGTCTGAAGTCTTGAAAGGTCATGACCCCCAGCTGGAAAAGGCCATTCAGGTCGTTCTTGAAGAACTGGAGAAAAATCCCCCGAAGAAACCGCAAAGACCCCCGTACAAAAAAATAAAATAGAACACAGGAAATTTTTTATTTACCTGAATTGGCTCCAGATTATTCACGAGCCGAGGTTGCTGCGTCATTGCGAACGACCGAAAGGGAGTGCGGCAATCTCATTGTAAAACAAAGCTGGATGGGATTGCTTCGCTTCGCTCGCAATGACAGGGGAGCACAAGCCATATATGAATTTCTGATCAGGCTGATTTTATGAATAGTAAGGGTTACTTGAGGCTTTCCTTACTTCCGAATGAACGGCTGATTGAGAATTCACTGAAATCAACATCCCACTTATCATGAACCATATATGCGGCAAGATGTTTGCAGAGGCCGGGACCGAACATAAATCCGTGTCCTGACATACCGGAGGCAACATAAAGGTTTTCCACTTCAGTCTGGTCCACGATGGGACTTCCGTCCGGGGTCATGGTGTAGCATCCGGCCCAGTGCCTTAAAATCGCAGCTTTTTCCAGCTCCGGAACCAGACGGACCATTCTGTGCGCCATTTCAAGCAAAAATTCACAAGAGCTGTCCGTTCGGATGCCCGGAACATTGGGATCAGGAGTGTAGCATCCTATGACCTGCCCGGTCAAAAGCTGCTGGAAATAACACCCGTCTTTCCGGTAATCGACCAGCATGGGCTCAATGATCTTCGGTATTCTCTCTGTTATTATGGCCTCATGCCTTTCAGGATAAAGAGGAAGGTCCAGTCCCACTTGTTTACCGAGCTCTCTTGTCCATGCCCCCGCACTCAGAAGGACCTTTTTGGCTTCGATCACAGTTCCGTCTGTTAAAGTCAGAAGGAAATTTTCTTTTTTCTCGATCCCGGAAACCGGATTATGAAGATAAAAATCCCCGCTCTTTTCATCGATCTTCTTCTTATAGCCTTTCAGTACGGCAAAAGGATAAGCCTGCCCGTCATCCGGGCAATACGCCGCTCCCAGAAGGCCGTCCGTATTCAATCCGGGCGCAACGGATAGAGCTTCCTCCGGACTCAGCAGGGAGACATTTACCCCCTCCTTTATCTGGAGTTCGATGTTTGATTTAAATACGTTGAGAAGACCCTCATCATGGGCCATAAGGAGATAGCCGCTCTTTGCGAAATCAACGGAAAATCCGAATTCATCCTCCATTTGAGAAAAAAGAGAAACACTCTCTTTCATGAGTCCGATGGAGGCCGTGGTTGAAAACTGCTGCCGTATCCCGGAGATA
>CAZSZS010000080.1:0-3814 GCA_964611275.1 uncultured Eubacteriales bacterium | reverse complement strand
GAAAGAGAGAAATCTTTCGGGACATTTTCATGGGAAAATTTTGGATAAATGCTGAAGACATAACCGCTTTTTGTGCTGGATTCCCATTTTGGCTGCAGAATAAATGTTTCCACGGACCGGTCGTCATAGGCGATAAGGATTTCTGATCGTTCGGTTGGATTAATTCCAAAATTCGGCCGCATCTGGACTAAAGAAAGAGGCCGGATCCCTTCCCATGCCGGTTCGTCACTCATTCCATCCATGGTCACAGGGCCTTTGATTCTGGGCAGGATCAACTGTTCGGCAGAAGCTGTTTCTTGACTGTTCCGGAGTTGGGATACAGCAGAGGAGATTACTTTCTTTTTCTCCGCGCTCGATAGACCTGAAAACAAACAAACAAGAAGGATAATTCCCACAAGAACCTTGTTCTTTATCATGACTTTCCTCCGTCATGATAAAAACTAACAGGATGGAAAAATGAGGTCGACCTGGTTCACAAGGCCGTACGTTTGTTATCTATAATTTTTTTGCAGTTTTTTGTCTTCATACATTTTTTGATCGGCTTTTTTAATGACGGTTTCTATGGTCTCATCTGTTCCCGGCTTTAAATAAGAGGCTCCCATGGCCAGGGTCAAAGGAAAATCCATGATGTCCTGCTTTTGATTCCATTCATCAAGGTTTTTTCTTATTCGGCCAATGATCAGTCCTGACGGTTCCCCATTTGTTTCAGGAAAGACGATCAAAAATTCATCGCCGCCGTAGCGCACCACCATATCTATATCACGAACGGTTTTTTTTAGAAGACGGGCTGTTTCGGCAAGCACTTTGTCCCCGGTCATATGGGAGAAACGGTCATTGATTTCTTTGAACCTGTTTATATCGATCATCATAATTCCAAGAGGATGTTTGTATCTCTTGGCGCGCATGACTTCTTTTTTTATGGATTGATCAAAGTAGCGGCGGTTAAACAAACCGGTCAGGGGGTCGCGTATGGCCTGAGCGCGGAGTACCTCTTCCAACCGGATTCTGGCTGTTTCCTCACGAAGATGTCCGGCTAAAATCTCGACCAGACTCACATCCTGGCTGCTGATAGCCTCCTTTTGCGTGGAAAAGATCTGAACTACGCCGACTTTGCCGATGGGTATACTTATAAATGACCGCACGTCTTTCCTGACTGATTTCGCTTCTTTCCATTTTCTTAAATCGTTACCCTGTATGGTCTTGAGCTCGCGAAATGTCTTGCCTGCGATCCCTTCATCTAAATTAAGGGTCTTTAATCCCTCAGGAAGAGCGGCTTTGCTCACAGCTCTGGGGACCAGTTTATCTTCCTCTAAAACATAAAAGATACACTGATCCAGCTTCAGGATATTCTTTGTCATTTTTAGGGCTTTATCCCAGAGTTTATCTTCTGTCTCGCATCTCTGAAGCTGATCAACAGATTTATGAAGTTCTTTTAGTTTGTTTCTCTCTTCGAGCAGTGCCTCTTCGGCTTTCTTGATTCGTGTGATATCCCGGGCTATACTGAGAATGGCTGTTTCCCCTTGATAGAAGACAAGACTGGAGCTTATCTCGACCGGAATAACACGGCCGTCTTTGGTTTTATGGGAGGTCTCAAAAACCTGTATTTCATCTGTCTTCATCCCTCTGGCCAATTCTTCTATTTGTTCCTTTTCCAGGCTGGCATCGATGTCTGCAGGGCCCAATGAAAGAAGTTCCTCCCTTGTGTACCCCAGTGTTCTGACTGCCGTATCATTGACATCAATGAAGTTGGCATCAAAATCTATTACCCATATGGAGTCATTCATGCGATTGATTATCTCTCTGTATTTTTTTTCGCTTTCTTTTATTTTGTTTTCCATAAGCACCCGGTCTGTAATATCCCGCATGATTCCGACCACAATGATTTCATCGTCTTCTATGCCTTTCTGAGGTGAAAAGACAATTGAAAAATATCGCCTGCCCATACCTGGTAAGTCATAGGACATATCCTCTTTAACGGAATTTCCCTGAAGGACTTTTTCAAAGATGGGTTTTAGGTATTTATTGAAGTGGTCTTTATCTACAAATTCAGTGATGCGGTGTCCTATGACCTGGTTTCTATCTATAGAATAATATTTTGAGAAAGCCTTATTTAGGAATAGAAAAACAGCATTGCTGTCAAGCGATATGATCAAATCTTCAGAGGAATCAATGGCTTCCTCAAGTCTTTTTAGTCTTTTTAAGAGTTCTGGGACATCACATTCATTCTCAAGCTCTCTTATTCTCTTTTGAGCTTTCTTTAATTGACTCTTCAGATCTTCCTTTTTCGGTTTCTCCATTTCATACCTCAATGAGACAAAGAGAGATTATATAAGCGGATGAAGACTCTTTTTTGGGGCTTCTAAGTGGTGATCTTCTTTTCGCTCAGTCAATTCCCCTTTTTGTATTACACTTAAAAGGTTACAAAAAAGACACTTATTCTGTCAACAAAAGATTGCATAATAAAAAGAAAAAAAATGAATCCACAGGCCAACCTTTTTGATCCAAAGAACGTATTGTTATTATAGATGTTCTACAAATTAATAAGAAATAAGATAAAGCGAGGAATACATGGATTATTTAAGCCGGAGAGAAGAACAGATCCTCTTAGCCATCGGGTATCTGCAGGAAGATGCTTATCTTGTGGCTCTTCGAAAACATCTTTCTTCTATTCAAAGGAAAGAGTGGTCTATCGGGGCTATTCATATCCCTCTGCGGAGAATGGAAAAACAGGGGCTCATCCACGCTTCATTCGGGGATTCAACAGCTGAACGCGGAGGCCGCCGGAAAAAAATCTACAGATTAAGTTCTTCCGGATTGGCTGCCCTTAAGGAGAGCAAAAGAGTTAACGATATTTTATGGACACACTTCCTTAAGGTCACAACCCTTTCCGAGTCCGGATGAAACACCCGTTAGAAAAGGATAAATTTTCATCAAAATGAAAAAAGAGCCGCAAACACAGTCAAAATGGGGGAGAAAATTTCTTTTTTTTCTTCTTCCGGACAATGAAAAGGAATCTTTGATCGGGGATTTTGATGAAATACTCGAGGAAAAAGCAAGGGAAAAAGGGAAATTCGGAGCTCTGATCTGGTATTGGACACAGATTATGCTTTTGATTTTTCCCTCTATAAAAGAGTCTATATACTGGAGGCTTGTTATGATACGCAATTATTTAAAAATCGCTTTTCGTAATTTGATCAGGCATAAAGGATTTTCTTTTATCAACATCAGCGGCCTGGCTATTGGTATGCTCTGTGCCTTTTTGATCTTTTTTTGGGTGCAGCATGAATTAAGTTATGACCGGTATAATGAAAAAGGAAGCCATATCTACAGGATTCTCCAGCACATTCAGTATTCAGAGGTTGTGACCTGGGCTATCAACCAGGGGCCTCTGGGGCCGGCGCTCAAAGAGGAGATACCGGAGATCGTTGAGCAGGCCCGGTATTCTTTTGCCCGGTGGCGGATAAAGCACAAAGATGAGATTTTTGTGGATACAGGAGGATATACAGACCCCTCTCTTTTCAAGATGTTCACTTTGCCTTTTGTTCAAGGAGATCCTGATACAGCGCTTTCCGATCCCCGGTCTGTGGTGCTGACCCGGAAACTGGCCCAAAAAATATTCGGCAGCGAGGACCCCATGGGAAAGATCATTAATGTGGCTGATGAGTATGATTTCAGGGTATCAGGTATTTTAAAGGACCTTCCGGATAACACTCATTTCCGCTTTGAATTTTTGGCCAATATGGATTTTGCTAAAGAAGTGGGGAATACTGTGGACAACTGGAAAAACAGCCAGTTCATTACCTATGTGCAGCTT
>CAZSZS010000079.1:0-10048 GCA_964611275.1 uncultured Eubacteriales bacterium | reverse complement strand
CGTCAGGTGGTTTCGGACGAATGTGCTGATATCTTAAGCTACATTTTTCGTAATTCATACTATACCTAATTGATTTCATTTGGCAAGGACTCAACCACCATCATCTTATTGATTTTCTTTCTTTGCTGGATGGTTTGTTTTTTGATTTTCATCCTATTTTTCAAGATTTCCTTATCCCTGCCAAAATATTTATCACGGGGTGTGACATTGTTTATGGCCTCGTGATAACGTTGATTGTTGTAATAGTCGACCCATTCCCGGATTCTCTCTTCCAGCTTTGAGGGCGAGTAATAATGATCCAGAAGGATCAGGTTTTTCATGGACCGGTGAAGCGTTCGATCTTCCCCTGGGTCATGGGATGATAGGGTTTTGTCCGGATGTGGTGAATCTCATTGGCCTCGAGATAGTGTTTGAGTTCCTTTGAGACATAAGCTGAGCCGTTGTCAGAGAGAAGCCTGGGGCGATGAACCACATGGACATGCTCCACTCCGGTCCATTCAATAGCCATGTCTAGAGTCTTTTTCACATCATCGGCCATCATTGTCCGGCACAGCCTCCATGCGAGGATATACCTGGAATAATCATCCATCACAGTGGAAAGATAGTACCAGCCCCAGTCAATCACTTTGAGGTAGGAAAAGTCAGTCTGCCAGAGCTGGTTGATCCGAATCATTAGATTCTAGAACTTGTCTTTGGCTGATATAACCGTATAAACAGGTGATGTTACCAGATCATAGGCTTTGAGGATGCGGTAGACACTGGATTCTGAGATAAAATAATCCATGTTGTCTGTGATATGGCAGGCAAGTTCTCTAGAGGATTTCTCAGGATATTCTCTGGCCACATCCAGGACCCGCTGCTTCTCCCATTCGGGGATCTTATTCCAGATCTGACGAGGACTCTTGTGACGGCTTCTCAATCCCTCATAGCCGTGCTCCTGGTACCTTTTGTACCACTCATAGAAAGTACTCCGGGAAACGCCTATTTCCCCAAGAGTCTGTTTGACACTGAAAGAAGATTCCTCGACCATCCGGATGATTTCCATTTTCTCAGACTGTGTGTAACTCATGTATCTGCGGATGAGTATTCCAAACCCTTCAAGGTTTTTTTTAACACCCGGGTTCTAAGCGAAAGCTCTGCCACCAGCATTTTTAGCTCATCATTCTCATCCCGGAGCTCTTTCACCTCATTCGAAGAAGCTTCCCGTAGAGTATCGCCACTGAGCTGGCGTTTCCCGGACTCCAAGAAAGATTTGCTCCATTTGTAATACATGGTGGGATGGATGCCTTCCTTCCGGCACAGATCCGCAATGCTCTCCTCACCACGAAGGCCTTCCAGAACGATTCGAATCTTTTCCTCTGCGGTAAATTTGCGACGAGTTCGCCGCTTGATCTCTCTAACGATAGATTCAGGCGATGTCTTGGACTTTTTCTCTGTTGTCATGCATTCCTCCTAGCTTAAGATTATCACAAATAATCTGTAGCTTAAGAAATGCACTCATCTGTCCGAATTTCCCTGAAACGAAACACATTCCATGATGAAATTTTAAGAACAAAAAGTCAATAAAGATAAATATGACGAAGCCCTAAAACTCAAACTCAAGCCCAAAGCAGGGAAGGATCCCCCAGAGCTCTGCCTGACCAGGCCTCTGCTCTATGGTGTTCCAGTAATAAGAGATCACATTTTTCCGGTTGTAGATATTCCACACCGTTAAATAAAGGATCAGATTGGACCGCCTGAAATAAAACCGCTTGTCCATACGGAGATTAAGAAAATGAATGTGGGGCAGCCTTTCTTTGTTAATGCGGCCCTGATCATATATGCCGGTATCAGCTGCAAGAGAGGCTTCAAGGTCAAAAGGCGTATAAGGATAGCCCCCGGCAAAAACCCATTTGAAACTGCACTCCAGATTCTTGTTGAACTTGTATCCCCCCTGGGTGGAAAGAACAAATCGGTTGTCATAGATCCGGTCTCTCCATATCTCATCCAGCCCTTTGTATTGAGTCCGGAAACAGGAGCCGCTGATCACTCCATATAACTTATTCGAAAGTTTTTTCTGCACCATCACCTCTATTCCGTAAGCTCTGCCCCTTCCCGTATCCACCAGATTTGCGTGCTCCTGGATGAAGCCCTGAAAGAAAATCTCATCAAATACGAACAGTGTCGGCTGGGCCGGATCAAGGGGCAGATAATGATATTCCTTATCATAGACCTCCGCGCTCAGCTGTGTTGTTTCATTGAGAAGATGACGAAAGCCGAGGATAAAATGATAAGCCCGTGGGCTGTCCAACTCCTCAAATCCCTTCGCCTGGCCCACGAGATGAAGGGGCAGATGCTGGGTGAAAACGCCCAGGGAAGTCTGAAGCGATGTGTTTTCCGACAATTTATAGGCCAGGGAAAACCGGGGCGACACATAAAGATTCCGGCTCAAATTCAAAAAATCCAGACGCGCTCCAGTGTTAAGCCTCAGTTGAGAGGAAAGGCTCCAGCTCCAGTTCACAAAGGCCGTATATATATCATCAGATATCCGGATGTCCCGGTCAATCGGCGAGACTGCGGTCCCCAGTACATCCGTATACCCGGCCATAAAATAATCGTAGTTATCGGTCATGTGCTTGAATTCAAACCCAAAGCTCCATTCATGGGCCTTGCTCAGCCTGAAATGGTTGATGTTTCTCAGATTCAGGGACCTCTCTGTATACAGGCCTTTTCTGGCCAGTTCTTCGGAAACCGTATGAAAAGCGTCTTCCTGATACTGCGTATAATTCTGAGAAAGAGACGTATTGGAGTAGCCGTTTGAACCCCATATGGAAAACCAGTTGGCTCCGACAGTGTATTCTTTGGTGTCCAGCCCCCCGTAATAACTTTCGTTATCCTCCAGAGCATCCTCTTTCTGTGTCCCGCTGTTGTCCATTCCCCCTATCCCCAGAAAAGTCAACCGGTTCCTTGAGGAAAGGTCAAAGTTTATCTTTCCCTGAAAATCGCTGTAGGTCACGGGCACGCCCTGCCCCATGATCTTGATCAGCAGGTCTAGATAGCTTCGGCGCGCTGAGAGCATCCAGGAGCCTGTGCCTTTGCCTAAAGGGCCTTCTCCCACCACACTCGCTCCCATCATATCCAGTCCCAGTTGAAAGTCATATTCATCCCTGTTGCCTTCTCTGAACCGGACATCCATGACCGAGGAAAGCGAATCCCCGTATTCGGGGGACAATCCGCCGGAATAAAAACGGACGTCACGGATAAAATCAATGTTTAAAAGGCCGATGGCTCCGGCTGTGGACCCGAGCTGAGGGAAATGATTAATGTTGGGAACCTGGATATTATCAATGAAAAAACTGTTTTCCGCAGGATTTCCGCCTCTGACCACTAAAGAATTGGTCATGGCGTTGACGCTCATCACACTGGGAAGGCTGCTTAAGATCCGGCTGACATCTCCGACCGGGACAGCCAGCCTGCGAATCTCTTCAAATGAAAAATCGGAGGTGCTGGGATTCTCCTTCTCTGATAGGGCAAAATATCCAGCAGTCACTGTGATCTCCTCTTTCTGCTTCAATGAAGGGACTAACGGCATTTCCGCAAGGACCCGGGTTATTCTCCGGGATTTGACCACGACATCTGTCTTCCGGATAGTGGTATAGAATTCACAGGAAAACTGGAGCGTGTACGTCCCCACAGGAACACCGGAGAGAGCGAAGTATCCCTCTGCGTCGGTCAGCGTCTTTTTGTTCAGGCCTGCGACAGTGACTTTGACCCGGGCGAGGGGGGACTTGACCTCCACGTCTCTTACGGTCCCTTTGATAGAACCGGTCTTTTCTTGGGAATTCAGGGGCTCTTCGGATAGCAAGCAGGGGGCTGCGGCAGCCATAAGAAAAACAAAAACCATTAGGCTTAAGATGTTCAAAGGCGTTGTTCTTTGACCCATTTCATTCTCCTTAAAACTGCAGACGCTTTGGCTGCGATTTTTACGGCTGTTGTGCTGCTTGGGCTGATTGTTTTGGTTGTTTTGATTGTGCTGGCCGTGCGAAGCGACTGTTTAATCATCTGTTTTATACGATTGTTTTAATCGATTGTTTATTTTAATGGTGTATTCATTAAAGTCAAGGTATTTTTTCTCTCTTTCCGCTTGCCCGGGGAAAAAAAAGAACATATAATTTAAACATATGTTTTAAACGGAAGAATCCCATTTTTAAAAGGACACACCTATGAACGGGCAAAAAATTTCCACTGCGGAAAAAATTATATTGGCTGCCATAGACTGTATTGAGAAAAAAGGAATTGAAAGAATCACTATCCGGGGAATCGCCCGGGAGGCTGGTGTGAACAGCGCGGCTATCAATTATTATTTCAGGTCCAAGGAAAAATTGATCCATCTCGCTTTAAACCGGACTCTGAATGAAATGACCAAAATGCCCGCCGAAACCCTGGAGCAGACAGATCTTCCGCCCAGAGAAAAACTCAAGGTCTTTTTAGAGACATTTATGGGAGGAGCTGTCAAATGGCCGGGTATTGCTAAGGCTCATCTTTATGCGCCCTTGATGGAGGGCAATTACAAAACTCCTTTTGTCAAAGTGTTCAATTCCATGCTCAATGATTTGGCGGTCAAAATAAAGGATTTGAAATTAAAGCAAAAAGGAAAAGATTTGAATTTCATTGTCCTGCAAATACTATCTGCCGTATCTCTTCCCGGCCTCCTGCCCGGACTGTTTAAAGGGTATGCCGGGCCTGATTTCAATGATGAGAAAACCAGGAAGGCCTATATAGCTGACCTGATTGACTACTATTTTGAATAGATCTTCTTATTTATCATTGATATTATCAAAATAAATCCTGTTGCAGAGGCTGTAAACCAGATTCCCATTATTGGCAATGGCGATCGCGGTGCCCTGATCTGTTTTCATGATCCTCTCTTCCAGCTTTTTAAAGATAGGAAATTGATTATTTTGTTGCTGATGATTTTCACTTGATTTCATCAAATTCCCATCCTTCAGAACATAAAATATATTGTAAGAGATGTTTTTGGGCATTTTTAAGGAAACAAAGATAATCAGGATACCTGTCAAGGCCCCAAAACTTGTAAACGGTATATGCCGTTTGAGTTCTCTTGAAATATGCTTGATCATGTTTCCATCTTCTTCTATGTGAAAATCTTTTCTCCGTTCTTTTCTCTTTATTACTCTTTCACAAAATTGATAACACATCCGTAATTAAAGGAATCGTCGTGGCTTATGGTATCGCAGTATTTTTCTCGGAATTTAAAATTCAAATCCTGAATTTCCTTTTTGACCTCCTCCCAGTGGAGGTCTCTAAAATGGTTTAACGGAGAGTCTTCAATGACATGCTTGGGATATACAGATAAAAATCCGTCTCCTTTTAAAACATGATATGTTTCTCGGTACAACTTTTCTCTTTCTTTTTTTTCCAAATAATGAAGAACATCATAGAGCAACACCACATCAATGGATTCACTTTTAAAATCAAGCGTGACCCCGCCATTAGTAGGGATTATTTTTATATTATTTAAATTGAAATGCTTCGCCTTTCGGCTTAGGTCTTTTAGTTCTCCGGGCTCTTTATCCAAAGCATAAACCTGTCCCGAGGATCCTACTATCTGGGCGGCAGGAATACTATAATGACCGCTTCGAGCACCAAAATCCAAAACTATCTGGCCAAACTTTATCCCGATTTCTTTCAGGAATTTGACTCCTTCTTTTCTCTCCCACTCTGTTATGTCATCAATCATGTTTATATTAAGAAGAATAAAGGAAAGAAACTCATCCTGTCAACAAATACAGTTCCAGAAAATAAACGATTTCAATCGATTATATAAAGGTTAAAATTTTAATGTTCCTGAATTTAAAAAAATTGTTTGTTCTTATCTTCTCTCTTTTTTGTGGGTTTCTTATTGACTTGTCATTTATTTTATAATTATGATAGGTGATGAAGTCGCTTAGAGGATGGAAATTTGTGGAATGTAGCAAAAGTTATCACCAACAAAAAAACGAATTTCTTATCTTTTGGGTAACTACCATTAGATGATATGATACCGAGCGGAGTGGTGATTAAAGGCAATTTTATTCCCCTGACAGCAAGGGAAGGCATCCCTGTTGAAGCGGACAGGGTGTGTACATCAAGCTGCAGCCGAGTATACATTTGTGTTGAACCTGGCCGATTGCGGGACAGGGATAATTATTAATGTCCCCACATCGGATTTCTGTTAAGAAAAGAGCCGAACATGTTGGATACTGGGATAGCTTCTGTATGTTACGTTTTTAGGGCCTTAATTTCAATATCACCACAGCACGTAAACAGGAGGACATTATGAAAGTACTTTCAATTCTGATTTTATTTTTGCTTTCACCTTTGAACGCTATTGCCCAACAGGGGGCCTTGTGGCTGCGTTACCCCGCCATCTCCCCGGACGGCAATACTATAGTTTTTAACTATCAGGGAGACATTTACAAAGTGCCGGCCGGCGGCGGTACGGCAGTGCCCCTGACCATCAGTGACAGTTATGAATACTCGGCAGTGTGGAGCCATGACGGAACACAGATAGCTTTTGCTTCGGACCGCTACGGCAATTTCGATGTATTCACCATGCCCGCGGCAGGCGGCTGGGCAACACGGCTCACATTTCACTCCAACAACGAAAAACCCAGTGATTTCAGCAGAGACAACAGCAGGGTCATATTCTCCGCACTCAGGCAGGATCGGCATACCAACGTACAGTTCCCCACAGGCGTCATGGCGGAACTCTACAGCGTGCCTGCCACAGGAGGGAGAGTAGGGCAGGTGCTGACCTCACCGGCCCATGATGCGACCTACAGCCCCGACGGCAGTAAACTGATCTTCCATGACAGCAAAGGGTATGAGGACCCCTGGCGGAAACACCACACTTCTGCCGTTACCCGGGATGTCTGGGTGTATGATTTTGGCGCGAAACAATACACAAAACTGTCCACATTTGAAGGAGAGAACCGCAACCCGGTCTTTGATGCAGACAACGACAGCTTTTATTATCTGTCGGAAGAGAACGGTTCCTTCAACATCCATAAAAGTTCCCTGAGCAATCCGGCCGTAAACACAGCCGTGACCAGCCTGAAACACCATCCGGTCCGTTTCCTCACAAGAGCCGAAACCGGTGTGCTCTGCTTCAGCTATCACGGGGAGATCTATACAGTCAAACCGGGAGAGGAACCGAAAAAAGTAGGCGTGTCCATCGCCTTTGACGGCAGACAGACCCTTGACAAGGTCGTAAAAGTCAACAGCGGCTTTACCGAAGCCGGCCTCTCACCGAACGGCAAAGAGTTTGCCTATGTGTTCAGAGGCGAGATATTCGTCAGCAGCGTGGACCACGGCACCACCAAGCGGATCACCAACACGCCCTGGCAGGAGAGAAGCGTGAGCTTCAGTCCCGACGGGCGATCACTCGTCTATGCCGCGGAAGTAGATAACAGCTGGAACGTGTACAGCACGTCATTGGTCAGAGACGAAGAAGCCTATTTCTTTTTATCAACCACTCTCAAAAACGAAACAGTCATTGCCACGGATGCAGAAGAGTTCCAGCCTGCCTATTCACCCGACGGCAAAGAAGTGGCCTATTTCGAAAACCGCACCACCCTGAAAGTGATTAATCTTGAATCAAAAAAGACCCGCACCATTCTGCCGGGAGAGCATAACTACTCCTATTCAGACGGTGACATGTGGTACCAGTGGTCGCCGGACAGCAAGTGGTTTCTGGTGAGCTTCGGGCCAAAAGAGAGGATCTGGGGGACAGAGGCTGGGTTGATCGAAGCATCGGGAAAAGGGAAGTTAAGAAACCTCACCCAAAGCGGCTATGATGATTATTCACCGAAATGGGAAATGGACGGCAAGATGATGGTCTGGGCCTCCAACCGGACGGGCAGCAGAAGCGAGGGCGGAGGCATGACCAGCGGCGATGTGTTCGGCATGTTTTTTACACAGGAAGGCTTTGACCGGTTCAACCTGTCAAAGGAAGAGTTTGAGCTGCTGAAAGAAAAAGAGAAAAAGGAAAAAGAAGAGAAAAAAGAGGAGAGCAGCGGGAAAAAGGATAAAAAGGCCGAGACTGAGAAGGAAGTGAAGGAATTAGTTGTTGACTGGAAGAATCTCACTGACCGCAAGCGGAAACTGACGGTACACACTTCCCGGGCAGCTGACTTCCTCCTGTCAAAGGAGGGAGATAAATTATACTATGCAACCCGTTTTGAAGGGAAATACAATATCTGGGTGACCGATCTCAGAACCAGAGAGACAAAGCAGTTTGCCGGGATCGGTGCCAACCGGCTGAGCATGGAACGGTCAAAAAAGGGTGACTTTATCCTGGTGCTGGCCGACGGCAAACCAAAGAAAGTCGGGACAAAAGATGGCAAGGTAAAAGCCATCAGCACCAACGGCGAGATGGTTTTGAAAAAAGCGGATGAACGATCCTATATATTCGACCATTGCTGGCGGCAGGTAAAAGAAAAGTTTATTTTCCCGGACCTGCAGGGAGTTGACTGGGAGTTTTACAAGGCAACGTATAAACCTTTTTTGCCCTATATCAGCAACAATTATGATTTTTCCGAGATGATGAGCGAGATGCTGGGAGAACTGAACGGGTCTCACACCGGCTGCGGCTACAGGCACCGGGCTGAAAACGGCGATGCCACCGCCTCCCTGGGACTTCTCTATGATTATGCCCACACCGGCAACGGCCTGAAGATCGCCGAAGTCCTGAAAAACGGACCGCTGAACAGGGCTGCTTCACAGGTGAAGGCCGGGCAGATCATTGAAAAAATTGACGGCACAGCGGTCACACCGAACATCGATTTTTATCAGCTGCTGAACAGAAAAGCAGGGAAAAATGTACTCCTTTCCATGTACAGCCCGGAAGATAAGAACCACTGGGAGGAAGTGGTGAAACCGGTCTCACTGGGAGCGGAGAATCAGCTCCTTTACCAGCGCTGGGTGGAAGCACGGCGTGAAGAGACCCTGAAGCTGTCCAGCGGCAGACTGGGATATGTACATGTGCGGGGAATGAACGACGCCAGCATGCGGACCGTGTTTGAAGATGCCCTGGGCAAACACATCTCAGCCGAGGCGCTGATTGTCGATACACGCTTCAACGGCGGAGGTAATCTGCATGATCAGCTCTCAGATTTTCTGGCAGGGAAGAAGTATATCGACATCATTCCCCACGGGCAGAATATCGGGTATGAACCCCTGAACCGCTGGATCAAACCCTCCATCGTTATCATGGGCGAGGGCAATTACTCTGATGCCCATATCTTCCCGGTAGCATACAAGTTTAAAACCGACGGGAAAACCCTGGGCATGCCAGTTCCCGGAACCGGCACATTTGTCTGGTGGGAAACACAGATCGATCCAACCCTTTATTTCGGAATCCCCATGGGCGGCTGGAAACCCATCGACGGACCAATCCTGGAAAACAGCCAGATGGAGCCGGATATCAAAGTGGCCAACGAACCGGCGGTTATGGCCGCAGGCCGGGACCAGCAGCTGGAAGCTGCAGTAAAAGAATTATTGAAAAAATGATTGATGCCCGGGTTCAATGTAAGCATACAGCTTTATGAGTCATTTTGACCCGTAAAGCAGAACCCGGGATGAAGTGAAAAACCATGATGGATCTGGCTTAATTCCTGGATACTTTATAACGAATACCCTGCGCGGGACGGGAAAGGAGCCCGGGGTCCCCGGCAGGAAAGGAAATCATGTGACGGGGCTGCTGCTTTTTGGTGACTGCACGTGAGCGTATAAATGATGAAAAATATCATATGTTACCATAAAAGATGATCGATGTCCGAACGACCGGGGTAACAGCATTTATACCTGTCTTGCTGACTATCAGCGCGCCAATTTCATTTAAGTTCCAGCAGTCATCCATAGTTTAACACGTCTATCTAAAGATAAG
Source organism: uncultured Eubacteriales bacterium (assembly GCA_964611275.1). Taxonomy (GTDB): domain Bacteria; phylum Acidobacteriota; class Aminicenantia; order Aminicenantales; family Aminicenantaceae; genus WJMT01. The sequence goes on along the minus strand of CAZSZS010000079.1, from coordinate 120 downwards.
AATTTCGTTTTTTTGTTGCTGCTGATTTTCACTCCATTTCATCAAATTCCCATCCTCTAAGCGACTTCATCACCTATCATAGGTATAAAATAAAGGACGAGTCAACCAAAAAACCCCAAA
>CAZSZS010000078.1:0-6918 GCA_964611275.1 uncultured Eubacteriales bacterium | reverse complement strand
TAATGGGTTTCCCATCCAGGGGATTCGATGGGGTTTTCGAGCGACTGGATCTGTTTCTGGAATTCATCGGGATCACTTCCTTGAGCCAGTTTCACATAGGTGTAGAGATCGCGTTTTGTCATTTTCGACTTGGTGAATTCTTGGTCTTCTTCGAATCTATCATCGGAGGCAATGAAGCGGTAGGGAATGTGGGAATTGGTGGGGGGATCCGGAATGACTCCAATCACGCTGTAAAAGGTGTCATCCATCATCAGACGTTTTTCTAAGGGGTATTCATCTCCAAAAAATTTTTGAGCCATGGTCTCGGTGATCAGCAGTGAGCCGGGACGGGAAAGCGCTGTCTCCGGGTTCCCTTCAATCAATTTAAGATTAAAAAAGGAAAGGAATTCAGGACCGCTGTACAGGATCTGGTCTTCTTGAAACACACGGTCTTGATAAGTGACCTGTTTGTTGGACTCTGAGGCAAACCTCACCATTTGTTCGATCTGAGGGAACCGGTTCTCCAAAGCCACGGCGGTGGGAGCTGATATTGCGGCAAATTTCCATGTCGATTCTTCACCGCTTATCTGCATGGTTATGCGGTATTTATCTTTTGAATCCGGAATGAAACGGTCATAAGTTGATTCAAAATACACGTAAAAGAAAATTAAAAAACAGGTGGTTAGTCCGGCTGCCAAGCCGAAAATATTCACCAGTGAATAACTCCAGCCTCTTAGAGAGCGCCGGAATGCCACTTTAAGATAATTTCGGATCATATCAAATCTCCAGGTTAGGCCATGTTGATGATTCTTGTGGAATAGGCCTTATAAGCCGAAATGGCAAGGCGGGCCGGAGTCCAATCTATGGATGACAATCTCAAAAATTCCCTGCGGTTTATTGGTTTCATCCGGCAACCCTTTCACTCATATTTGTTTTTCCCTAAGGAGCCATGTCATTACTATAATAGTGAAGGAAAACTAAAGTCAATAAAGACCAAAGATAATTTTCCTTAGCCTGTACTATTCATAAAAAAATGGCGATGTTCATTTTTTTATTTTGCTTTCAAGGATATACATGCTTTTTACAAAAATGACAACTGAAATATTTTTGTTTGTTTTTACTTTCATTTTAATCGCCATTTTTTTACCATTAAGGCAAGTCGATCTCACAGCATCTGCTTCGTTACAGGGCACTTGCGGTGAAGGACCACAGCTTCGCACCCTGTGCCTCGCATCTGCAGCAACCTCGACTTGTGAATAATCCAGGTTAAATATTTCTTTACAAAGGAAGTACTGCAGGTTTTTTTTTAGAAAGAGCTGTCCAGTGTGACCATGACCGGTTCGATCCTTTCTTCATAGAGGATTGGAGTGCGGGGATAATAGATAAGGTTCTGGTAGAGCCTGATCCCCAAAACAGAAACCAGAATCCCTGCCCAGAACACAGCCAGATACAGAGGGTTTTGAAGCAGAACCGCCGCCAACGAAGTAGTGAGAAAATAGTAAAGAATAAATCCAATGATATAGGGTCCCAGATAGATATGGAATTTTTCCTTTCCGGGCATGTACGAACAGGCAAAAGGGATTTTACGGAATCGTGCAAAAAAGGCTTCCATTAGAAGACCGGATATTCCCAAAATATAGATGAACAGATAAAAAGATGTGTTTATGCCCCAGAGAAGAGAGAAGACGACCAGGAAAAAAATGTTTACCGGAAGGATGTTGAGAAACAAGATGCCTTTGCGTAGGCCGGATACATAGTGACGGAAAGATTTTTTCTCTGTAAGCTGAAAAATCCAGTTGGCTTCCAGAGCAGAGGGAACATTGACCACATTCCGGATCCCCAGGATCAGGAATAGATTAAAGATGAGCGGAATGGACAGAGAAACTCTGGTGACCTCGCTGAGGTCAATAAAGGAAACACGCCAGCCCAAAAGATAAAAGAGAATGATTCCGGCTCCGGTTGCAAGAAAACCGATCAACCGGGTCCGGTGGATCTGGCTTGCCTTCATGGTCTTTCTGTAAAAATCAAAAACCGCTCTTTGGTCCGGTTGCTGGAGCAGTGTCTTGTTCAAAATGGTAAACACCGATTCTTTCATACCTGATAAAAATTTTTTCCGGGGGACCGCCGGCGTGAATTTTTTAAGATGCCGGCGAAAGCTCAATCCCACCGTCACATAAAGTGCTCCTAAACTAATGGGGATGGAAAGCAGGGCCGCAGAGGCAAATGCATGGAAAATGGGCTCTTTATTTCCTAAAAGGGTTTCATAAAGACCCGTAAACCACAGAGGAGGCACAAGGAGCATTAGGCCCGATGCCTGGGTTTTCCAGGCGGCCAGGGGCTGGGTTAAGCCTTCGTAAAAGGCCAGGTCTATGGTCAGTGCGTTTAATCCCAGAAAGACCGCTATGACCAGCAAGAGGCCTCTTATGTAGCTGGAGATTTTTTTAAACAGCTTTTCTCCCAGAACAACAGATAGAGCTCCCACAAAAGCGGCAAAAAAGAAGAGAGCAAAAAAAGAAGCCGTAAAAGATACCAGAAAGTGGACCAGGAAAAAATAGGGAATAAACGATAGTTTATTGGACACATCAGTGGCAAAGGTACTAAAAAAGGTAAAAGCCACAAGAACGTTTATCCCTAATGCGAAAATACCTGAAAAAAGAGAGAGGCTCAGAAATTTACCCAGAAACAAGGTTCGGACATTGAGGGGAAGCGGCGTAAAATGAGCGTAATCGCGGGAGTCAAGGAAAAGAGAATCCCATTCTAAAAGAGACAAAACAGCAATGACCAGCATGGTGACTGAAAGCATGATGAATTTTTCCTTCCATGATGTCCCTTGATCAGGAAAAATGGCGTAGTGGCCGGTCAGCCAGAAAGCCACGAATCCGAAATAAACACTCAGTATGGCCATGACCGCAATGATCCGCCCTGTCATCTGTTCTTCGAACGATACGATATCGTTTTGGAACAACCTGTCGAAGAAATGGCGGGTGAGAGTGAGGATAATTTTCATGATTTTCTCATTCAGTCTGTTTTGTATGTGATGATATCCATCATTTCTTTGGCTTTGGCTTGAGTGTCTTCAGACACGGTCAGCTTCCCGAATATACTTTCCAGGGAGGGCGCTTTCATGAGTTTTCTGAGGTTGTCTCCTGAATCATCTGCCACGATCCTTCCTTCATGGATGATGATGATCCGGCTGCATATTTTTTCGACTACTTCCAGGATATGGGAAGAATAGATGATGGTCTTTCCCTCTTTGACAAGAAGGTTTAAGAGGTCTTTGATAAATTGGCCGGTGGTCACGTCCAGTCCGGTCAGGGGTTCATCAAAGAGAAGGATATCCGGGTCATGAAGGAGGCTGGAAGCAATAAGCACTTTCTGGATCATGCCTTTGGAATATGAGGAGATGGAAAAATCCATTTCAACGGATAGATCGAGAAGTCTCATCATTTCTTTGATTTTGGTTTGGAGTTCTTTTTCCGGAATATGCCGCAGCCGGCCTACCAGCGTCAGGTATTCGGAGGCACTGAGATGGGGATAGATTTGTGAGTTTTCCGGAATATATCCGATGTGCTTTTTATATTCTATGGGATCTTTCCGGATATCCGTGCCGTTGTGGAAAATGTGACCTTGAGTGGGCTCAAGAAGACAGGCCATCATCTTCAAAGTGGTTGTTTTGCCTGCTCCGTTAGGTCCCAAATAAGCGGTGGTTTCTCCTTTTTTCAGCTTGAAGCTCACATCATCCACGGCGCGAATGGCATTGTATTTTTTGACCAGGTTTTTGATTTCAAGCATTTTGTTCCCCCCGTAATGGTCATATGAAAACTATTTTTATATATTGTCCCTTGACGCTGCTTTTTCATAATATAATAAGAAATGCCAGACGAAGTCAATAAATATGATTCAATACCATTTGACTCAAAAAAAAAGGTGTGTAAGATAGATATTGGATAGAAAAAATGAAAAAAAGAATAATCAATTTGTCTTTTATTATGGTCTTTATATTGGTTTTTTTCTGTATGGTTCCTTCTGCGGAGGCAAAAACTAAAGGAAAAGGATGGAATGTCCTTATTATCACCATTGACACACTCAGAGCCGACAGATTGAGCTGTTACAGCAGGGAGCATCTCGAAACGCCGCAGATCGACTCTCTGGCACATAGAGGAGTTTTGTTCGATTATGCCTTTGCTCACACACCATTGACCCTTCCTTCCCACACAAATATTCTTTTGGGCCGAACGCCTCTGTATCACGGTGTCCATGATAATTCCAGTTTTACCGTACAAGAAAAATATCTGACTCTGGCTGAGTTTTTAAAAGATGCGGGATACGCCACAGGTGCTTTTGTAGGAGCCTATCCTCTGGATTCAACATTCGGGCTTGACCAGGGATTCAGCACTTATGACGATGAGTATGGGAGCCAGCTCGATCGGGGAGATAAATATTATGTGGAACGAAGAGCTGAAGAAGTGGTTGACAGAGCGCTTTTGTGGGTTAAAAGACAATCTTTTCCCTGGTTTATGTGGGTGCATGTGTATGATCCTCACGCCCCTTATGAACCTCCACAGCCTTTTGAAGATCGATTCAAGAACAACCTCTACAACGGGGAGGTCGCTTATGTGGATTCTGAGATGGGAAAGATTTTTGATTATCTGGAATCAGAAAAACTGTATGAGGATACGTTGATCGTTTTGACCGGAGATCATGGTGAAGGCCTGTGGCAGCACGGGGAGTTAACACACGGATATTTTGCCTACAATACGACTCTATGGGTCCCTCTTATTTTCTATTTTCCCGGTATAGAGTCCGGAAATGTCCCGGATTATGTGAGTCATATAGATATCTTTCCGACCATATGCGATGTATTGAATCTCAAAGAGCCTGATGTCCTGACCGGAGTTTCGCTGCTTCCTGCGATGAAAGGAAAAAAGCTTGAACAGGGCCCGATTTATTTTGAATCGCTTTTTCCGTATTACGAAAAAGTATACAACAGAGACTGGGCTCCGCTTTACGGATTCATTGAGGAAGGAGAAAAATATATAGAGTCTCCCATTCCAGAGGTTTATGATTTGGTAGAAGATTTTAACGAAAAGAACAACCTGGCTGAGGAAAAAGAATTAGGCAGATACAGGAAAAAACTGGATGAAATAAGGGAGAAATATTCCGCTGAGGCTAAAGAGGATACCCAGAGTTCTCTCAATAAGGAAGCCCTTCGCAAGCTGAAGAGCCTCGGGTATGTTTCCGGGTCTTCCAGCGAAGAGGAGAAGGAATTCGGGCCGGATGAAGATATTAAAAGCCTTCTGCCTCATTACGATAAATCAATTGTGGCGAAACAGATATATCTGAAAGGGGAAAAGCAAAAAGCCATTAGAATGCTTCAAGAAGTGATCACAGAAAGAAAGGATATTGGTCTGGCCTATTCAAACTTAGCGACCCTGTATAAAGATGAAGGGAATTTCAGCGGGGCGCTTTTGGTCATTGAAGAGGGGATGAGGAACAATCCAACAAGTCATGAGGTTTTTTCTGCTTATCTCAATTTTTTAACTGAGGCCGGTCAAAGCGATAAGGTTATTTCTGTTTTTAATGACATTGATATCTCTCAGAAGGATACGGATGCTGAATTGTGGAATTTTCTTGGGATCGCCTACACCAGAAAAGGAGATTATAATAATGCTCTGAAAGCCCTGGATAAGGCAGCTTCCATAGACAGTTCTTTTGCTACGACCTTTGATAACATGGGGAATGTGTATCTCTCCATTTATCTTAATACAAAAAATGAGCAGGAATTACAAAAAGCCATAGAAAATTACAAAAAAGCGGTTGAAATCAATCCTGACAATGCGGTGGCGTATAATGGGCTGGGTGCGGCTTATAGAGAATCTGGAGACATGGATAAAGCTATTGAGGCATGGGAGCAATCACTGGCTATTGATCCGGAATACGGGCTTTCTCTTTACAATCTTGGTTACAGTCATATGAACAGGGGAGAAAATAAAAAGGCGTTGAAGTATCTATCGAAATACCTGGACCTTTATATGAACAGCATGCCTGCGGAAAGAAGAAAAAATATAGAGCAGTGGATCAGAGAATTGGAAGGGAAGTAGTATTAATGGTCATGTGACCTCACTCGTAGCGTATGCTTTCGACCGGATTCGAATAAGCAGCCTTGATTGTTTGGAGCCCCACAGCCAGCAAAGCGATCAATAAAGTCCCTAGACCCGTCAGAACAAAGATTTCAAATCCCAAAGAACATCGATAGGCATAACCCTGAAGCCAGCGCCGCAAAAAAATATATCCCACAGGCCAGGCTATAATGTTAGAGACCATCACCAGTATGATGAATTCGCTGGATATCATCCGCACTATGCTGAGAGCCGAAGCCCCCAGAACCTTGCGGATGCCGATCTCTTTGGAGCGGCGCTGAGTAGCATGGGTCGCCAGTCCAAACAGACCCATAAAGCCCAGGATGATGGCCAGGCCTTCGAGATAGCTGATCGTCGAGGCCAAACGCTGCTCATTGCGGTAGAGTCTGTTAAACGCATCATCAAGAAAATAATAGTTAAAATTCTGGCTTGTGCTGGTTTGATTGAAAGTCCTTCTTATTTCGTCCAGGGTTCTTTTGGGATTGTCAGGCCGGATGCGAACCGCAAGGCTGACTCTTCCGAAAAAATCTTGAATCAGTGTAAAGACAGCGGGCTCGATCTTTTTATGGAGAGTGTCAAAATGGAAGTCCTCAACCACTCCGATGACCAAGGAATTTTTGAACTGTTTGCCAATGGGTTCTTTCCATCCGACTTTTTTCACAAAGGCTTCGTTGACCAGAATTGACTCTGAATCAGCTGTAAATTCTTTTGAAAAATCCCTTCCTTTGGCTATTTTTATTCCAAATACTTTGAGAAAGGTATGGTCGCCATGAGCTAGGTAATAGTCCATCTTGATGGT
>CAZSZS010000077.1:0-5195 GCA_964611275.1 uncultured Eubacteriales bacterium | reverse complement strand
ATGTTGCGGGAATTGATCTTGATAAAAATGTTTCTAAAATCAGCATATCTGTTGATGAAGATCAAAGGCTGGATTTCTTCCCGAAGAGAGTAAAAATGGAAATCCCTGACAACGCCGATAATCCGGAAATCTCTATTCCATACAGTAATTCGTTTCCCAATAGGAGATTTCAGATCCATCGTCTTTAAGGCCGTTTCGTTTATCACCACAGATTCTGTCTGGTCATGAGGGAATTCCGATGAAAAAAAGCGTCCATCAACCATGTCAATATTAAAAGTTTCGATAAACTCAGGATCTACCCTCATCAGGTGTGTTTTCGGCATGATTGTTTCGCTGGATTGTCCTTCCCATCTTACAGCATCTCCTCCTGTTGTCGTGTATGCCTTATCCATTGTCGAACTGGAACGTGTCATACTGATTATGTCAGGATTTCGCATCAATTCTGTCCAAATGGTTCGGTAATGATTGGATATTTCACTGGCCAGCCCCATATAGACGACATTTTCCCGATTATATCCTAAATCCTTGCTATTCAGATACTTCAACTGCTTGTTCACTCCGATCATAGCGATGATCATAAAAATGGACAGGGAAAATTGGAATGAGATCAAAACTTTGCGAAGGAGAAGACTGTTTCTTCCTGGTTTGATCGCTCCTTTTATCGCTCGAACAGGATTTAAGGACGACAGGATAAAGGCGGGATAGATTCCGGATATTACACCGGTCAGGATAACAACCCCGGCTAGATACAGAGCCATTTTGCCATTGAAGCTGAACCCAATCCGGGCTCCGGTCAGTTGATTTAGAGCAGGCAGTAAAAAATATGCAGTCAAAACAGCAAGACATCCCGCGAACACCGTCATTAGAACGGATTCCATCAGGATTTGTTTCGTCAGCTGCTGTTTGTAAGCTCCCACTGTTTTACGCACACCCATTTCTTTTGCCCGGAGAGATGAGCGGGCTGTTGTGAGGTTTGTAAAATTGACCATGGCCAGCAAAAGGATAAAAACACTCAATCCTGAAAAGATATACACATAGACTATCGGCCCACCGCCATTTATATCGTAGAGATGCTTTCTTGTTATCGGCCTTAATGTCAGTTTCGATTCCTCCCAATTTGCGGCGTGTCTTTTGTAGACATCTCTGATTTGAGCCTTAAAAGATTCCAGATCCGCTTTTTCTTCAAGGTGAACATATGTATCGTAGTTCCCTCCTCCCCATTCATCGATTCTCCAGCCCAGATCCCTTAACACGGCCATCGGGACCATACAGACAGAACTGAGGGAGGAGTTTGCAGGGAATTCCTTTATGACTCCCGTCACCAAGAAACTTTCATTTGATCCAAGAAGAATTTCCTGTCCGAGCGGGTCATTTTTAGAAAAATGTTTTTTGGCAATAGTGTTGGTTAGAACAATCGAGTCTGGTTGAGATAGTGCTGTTTTGGGATTTCCCTTGATAAATTCAAAAGAAAACATCTGTAAAAAAGCAGGATCAACGAATCTGACTTTTTCCATAAAACGATTTTTTGCGGTGCCGAGCATTACTTCTCCCCAATCATATGACCGGGAAACATTCCTGATCTCAGGCCTTTCCGCTATAAGGGTTTGAGCCAGAGCCCCCGGAGTATTTGAGAAAAAGCGGCGGTCTCCGTTCGGAAGGGTCTGTTCTGATATGATCTGATATAAATCATCGCTGTTTTCGTGAAACCGATCATAGCTAAGCTCAAAATTGGTCCACAGTACTATAAGGATACAACAGGCCAATCCGACAGCCAATCCTGCAATGCTTATGAAAGAATAACCTTTATATTTATGCATGCTTCTCAGCATGATTTTCAGATAATTTTTAAACATGACAAACCTCCATTTGACGGTCAGACGAACATAATAATAAGCAGCCAGAATGGTGTTCCATAAAAGCCAGAAAAATCCTGTGAATCGGCCGTATCTGTTTGATATATCTTTGTATTCGATCTCATAATCTCTGGAGATGGCAAACATCTCTTCGTAGATGGATAACTGAGAAAGGATCCACAGGAAAAATTTAAGGAAACGGCCTTCTTGTTTTTTCATTTTTTGTTTTTAAAAGCGAATTCAGGAACGTCTACCCAGGCCTTTTTCTGGATTTTTTGGGCATCCTGTAGAGCTTGCTTTCCCTCAGTTGTCAGGGAGTAAAGGATTTTTCGTCTTCCTCCCTTTTTGGCCACAGGCCTGCTTTTTTGGGATTCAATAAATCCTCTCCGGACAAGAAGATAGAGGGTGTTGTAGAGAGAGCCGTAATTCAGAGTCTTCCCTGTGACCTGCTTGAAGTTTTCTCTGATGGTGACACCATAGGCGTTATCCTTGAGTTTCCAGATGGAAAGGAGGATAAGTTCTTCATTTCTTGTGAGTTCAATCATTTCAGGTCCTAATATATATTTATGATAAATACATACTATATAAGCAAAGATGTGATGTCAAGCCGAAAGGTTGCCAAAAAATTATTATTCACTCATACCGGAGCGAATCCACAGGATTGGCTGTGGCGGCTTTTATGGTCTGGTAGCTGACGGTGAGCAGGGCAATCACCAGAGCGGCGAAGCCTGATACGAGAAAAATCCAAATACTCAAAGGCACGCGGTAGGCAAAATTCTGCAGCCAATTGTTCATGAAATAATAGGCGATGGGCCATGAAATGAGATTAGAAATAACAACAAGCAGAAGGAAATCTCTGGACATCAATCCGACAATATCCATAACGGTTCCTCCCAAAGTTTTCCGAATACCGATCTCTTTGACACGCTGTTCTGCCATAAAAAGCGATAATCCAAATAATCCCAAACAGGAAATAAACACAGCAAGAATGGTAAACGATGTGATAATTCGGTTTATCTGTTTCTCGGATTGATAGAATTGTTCAATATTCTCATTCAAAAAATGAAATTCGAATGGATAGTTGGGATTCATTTTTTTTATTGCCTCTTTGATAAAACCAATTGTCTGATGTATATTTTCATTCTTCACATTAATGAGTAAATAGTTATAGTGATAGGGGAACTGCACATAAAAGACAGGCCGTATTTCCTGATGCAAAGAAGCATTGTGAACATTTTTCACAATACCGATGATACGTCCAGGATCCCTATCCCACATTTTAAACCATTTTCCCACAGGATTATCCATTTGCAGTATGTCAATTGCTTTTTCATTGATGATAAACTCTTTGAATTCTCTGTCGTTTGGTATCGATCGAAATGTTTCACCTTCCAGAAACTCAATGCCGAGGGTTTCAAAATAGTCCTTTTCTACACTGATAAAAGTCATATCACCCCTTACATCAGCAGGTCTTCCCTCCCAATCCAGGCCCCCTACAAAATGAAAGGCATCATTGGGAAGACTCCCAGTGGTTGTCACACCATTAATGTTTGGATTTTTAAGCAGTTCGTTTTTTACAGTATCTAATCTTTTTTTTAAATCTCCCAGAAGGTTGATGTAAATTAAATGTTCTCTATCAAAACCGAGGTCTTTCTTATGAATATAGCGCAATTGATAGGCAATGATGGTTGTTGATATAATAAGGACAATTGAAATCGAAAACTGAACAATAAACAATATTTTTTTTAAGAATGATTTTCTGGATCCGGTTGAGCCTGCGGCTTTCAATACTCGAACAGGAGAGAATGAAGATAAATAAAACGCAGGATAGGTTCCTGAAAGAATTGCCGTAAAAAGTGCAAGGCCCAACATAATAAACAGTAATCTCGAATTCTCTACAATTGAAAGAGACAGTGTTTTTCCTGATAGCCTATTCAACTCTGGTAGAAGTAAAATCACCAAAAAAATGGCAAGAATAAAAGCAAGTGCTACAATAACAAATAGTTCCGAATAGATCTGCCTTTTGATCAGTGATTTAGTGGCACCAATGACTTTTCTCAGACCAATTTCTTTTGCCCTCTTACTGGATTGAGCTGTAGATAGATTGATAAAATTAATACAAGCGATCAGAAGTATCATAACTGCAATTGCAGAAAAGAGAATAACGAACTTATGAGTACCACTGTCACTCAATCCAAACAAACGAAGATTTTTATAAGGATAAAGACGGAGTTTCAAGGGATAATCGGGAGTATTTTCAGTCAATTCATTGGCGATCAATTCAGAAAACATGTGAGGTTCAACATGTTGATTCAAACTCACAAATCCCTGATAGTCAGAATACCTTCCCCAACTGTCCATATTGACATCATCAAATCGGCCATAGTTTTCAAATGCCACTAAATAATCAAATCGAATACTTGAATTTTTCGGGATATCTTCTATGACAGCACCAACCATAAAATCATATTCATTTTCAATCTTGATTGTTTTTCCAATCGGATCCTCCAGACCGAAATATTTATCTGCGATGTGTTTGGATAAAACAATGGTGTTCATGTCCTTTAATGAAGACTTCGGATCACTCAACATAGAGCCGAATGTAAAAATATCGAACAATTCAGGATCTGCAAATCCGCCATTATCTTCAAAAAAATTTTTGCCCTTGTATGAAAAAAGTCGTCTGTCGCTGACTCTGAAACGAGAAGCATATTGAATATCGGCGAATTTATTTTTTAAATGCGGAATGAGAGGGGCTGGCATAGTTGAATATTTGATATTCGGTCGTTTTGGAGAATACTGGACAACACAAAATATATTGTCGAGTTGTTTATTGAATTTATTATACTTGAATTCATCTTGAATCCACATCATGATCAGCATACAGCAAGCCATACCTATAGCAAGCCCTGCGACATTAATGAATGAATAGCTTTTATATTTATAAAAAATACGAAATGCTATTTTCAGATAATTTCGAAACATGACAAACCTCCATTTAAGGTTAAAAAGTGTGTTTTTGATGACTGCATCCAAAGACTGACCCCAGTACCAGAAACAGGCTTTAAAATAGCTCTGCTCCCGGCAGATCAAGGTAAAAACTTCGTGCATGTCTTCAACCATGGCATGGTCTGTTTGGTACCGTTCAAGACGCTTTATGAGCCAAACCGCTGGCCGGGGAGGAGAAGGACCTTTAGATGTGTTCATTTATTTTTCTCAAAAAGCGTATTTTTCAACGCCCTTCCAGATGGATTTCTGGAGCTTATGGGCTTCGCGAAGGGATACAAGGCCGGCTTTGGTGAGCGTGTAGTAGACCCTTCTGTTTCCTCCCGCCTGATTAAG
>CAZSZS010000076.1:0-37736 GCA_964611275.1 uncultured Eubacteriales bacterium | reverse complement strand
TTTTCTCAATTTGTCGGGCTTAAGGTGCCATTCCAGATTGTCCGGCGGGGTCACTGACAGCTCTTCAGGCATGGGCAGGGCCCTCAGCTGCGGTGTGAAGTCATAAGGGATGACAGAGGGGCGGGTGGTTCCGCCTCGATTGACGTATTCCCAGACGATTTCGCCGTTCGGGGTTATCTGAAAAAGCCTTCCCTTGTTGTCCTCGGAAATATAGGTGTTTCCGTTCGGAAGCCGTTTTTGCGTGCCCATGGTCTTGCTGAAGAATTTGATGTTGGCATAACCATGGGTTTCATAGATCCACACGATTTCCTTGGATACAGGATTGAGTTCAATAATAAATGTCTGGCCGGTATGAGTCCGGTGCCGAGTAAACAAGCCATTATCAAAGAGGATGATATTGCCTGCTCCAGGCAGTCCCTTCTCGATCATCTCCGGTTCGTGGCAGTGGGCCATACCGCCCTTATAGTTATGCGTGCCTTCCCAGACGATCTTTTTGGTTTTTTTATCGATGATATACATCATGTTGATGTTTCTTGCATTGAGCAGAATATTACCGGGCCTGAATCTCTCATCCCCCGCATCATACCACTGGTTCTCCGGCAGGGGTGCCGCTGAATTCGCGTGCAGCCAATCTCCTTCGGGTGTTGCTGGTGAAAAAAGGTTCAGATCAAGATGATTGTACGCGTGCCACTCCCAGACGACTTCTCCTTTCAGATTGACTTCGTACAAATCAGCGCCCAGTTGGTGTTCTTCACTTCCTCTTTTTCGCAGGGGCCACCAGGGCGCGATCTCCACATCTTTGACTTTTTTTTGATACTCCTCCGGGATCGGCTCATGGGCGATCAAAAGACGGTTTTTGTTGGGAAGAACACGCATATCGTTGATGGATCCGATCCCTTCATGGGTCCAGACCACATGGCCGTCCCAGTCGTATTCAATGATCGTCTTAGGGACGCCGGCATAGACAAGATGGCCGTTTGAAAGCAGACGGCACCGCTTGTTCATCGAGGGAGAGACCTTCCATGTGTGTATGACATTCCCGTTCATATCGATCAGCCGGATGTCATCGGGAAACGTATTGGCCGCCGCTGCCCTGACCTTGTCGTCCTGGTGATTGCTCTTTGCCGAATGATCAGCGATCAGGATATAGGAGCTGTAAGCCTTTTTAGGTTTATAGATAGTGGTCCCCGTCGGGAAGACTGTTTGACCAAATCCCTGGTCGGCCAAGCTAATGAACGCCAAAATACCTGCAAGGATAAATATGTTCCTTATCTTTTGCTTCATTCTTCACTCCTCCTTTTTATGATCACTCATAATAATCATAAAAATCAGTTCCGGTCAACCGGAAACTGAATAGAAAGAATCATAGGGTGGTACCTTATGGGACGTCCCCATAGATGCATTTTTGGGCTTCGTCAGCATAGGCTTTGATAAGATCTAATTCTGCGTCGAAAAAATGATCCGAAGGAGAGAGTATGAATCCTCCCCCCTCGCCGGCTTCTTCAAAACAGCGCCTGACTTCCCTTCGGGTCTCCTCCTGAGTGCAGCCCTCAAAATAGTGAAACTGGTCAAAGCCTCCGATCATACACAATCTGTGCCCGATCCGTTTTTTGGCCTCTTTGAGGTTAGCATCCCCGCCCATGGCTTTTGGAGTGAAGGTCTCCGCCGCATAGGGTCCCATATCTGCAATCATCTCAAGAAGAGGCATCATCCCCCCGCAGGTGTGGTACACCACTCTCTGTCCCTGTTTGTGGGCCTTTTCAATAAGCTCGGAGTCATACGGAGCCACGAATTCATCGAAAATCTTCGGGGATATCACGGTTGATGATGCGTCACCTCCTCCGTGTTCTATGAGGTCAAACGCAGCTCCCTTGAGTGATCGGACAAACTTCATTTTTCTCTGCTTCAGTATATAGAGAAAAGTGTGAACCCATTCCGGATCATTGAAGGTTTCCATGATGAGCTCTTCGATGCCGAAGAGAACCGCCGCGTCCTGCCAGCATCCGGGCTGTCCATAGACATCGAATCCTGGAATGGTTCCGCGGACGAGGCCTCTGTCTCCGAATTCCCGGGCTTTTTTGTTTATGGCTTTAACATCACAGACAGGAACAGGTGCATATTTTTCGAATATCTCGATATCTTTTTTTTCTTTGATAAGCCTTTCAGAAACCCAGGATGTTTGAGGAGAACTCTGAAGGGTCATGGCCAAGGTCTTTGCCGGAGTTTTGATCTCGTAGCGGAGTGTGTGATAATGGGGATCAGGGATTTTTTTTATAGTGTATTTCCAGTTATCAGAGCACAGAAGAGGAGGAGCCAGATAATCTGAGGCATCTTTCCCTGAATAAAAAAAAGATTCCTTATTATTTGAAGGCTTGTGAGCCGCGATCCATAAAATGGGGTCCAGTCCGAAAAAGTCGAAAAATTCCTGATAGGAGATGCCGTCCATGTATTTCTCCAGAAAAGAGGGCATCACATGGTGGGTTGTGACAGGGAGTCTGTCCGGGATTTTTCTCTCTATTGCTCTGAGAAACCGTTCCTTAGAATTCATTTTATTCTCTGTTAATAAAAAAAAATATTTGGTCATTCAATGGTCGGCATTCGTTTGACTCTGGGATCTGTGAACACATCCCTTTCATCTATGCTGGTGGAGGAGAATTCAGAGACAACCGCTCCTTTCTCTCCGGCCTGAAACCAGTGTTTTGTGTCCGGCGCAATGGTGTACTGGTCTCCGGGTCGAAGCTCCACTTCTTTCCAGGCCGTAAGATAAGGCCTGTATTTATCAGGGATCGTGGTCTCTGGTTTTGGGGAAGGCTCTCCTTCCACATAAAGAAGGACCTTTCCCCACCGGCACCTGAAGGTCTCCTGCTTTCCTCTGTTATCCTTGTTTATGGGAGGATGATAGTGTTCAGGAAAAAACTGTCCCGGAAGGAGTATGATTTCCTTGGCGCAGTATCTATCGGTATTGACATAGGTCACAGCTTGAAGGCCCAGATTTTCTGTGTCGCCAAAACCACAGTCAGCTACTTCCAAGTTTTTTCGTTCTTCCTCAGTGAGAACGATATGTGCGTTCTTGAGTATTCGGCAGGCTTTTTTTCTTATTTTTTGGACCTCATCTTTTTTCATTTGATTCTCCTTTTCATGTCCCAAAGCTCTTTTTTCTTTACAGGCTGGATTCCGTACCTGTGAAACTGCATGGTGCCTGCCAGTATGGAAAGCTCTGCCACTTCTGATATGTCTTTCCCTTCCGCGAGTCCTGAAGCAGCCAGGGCAGATACCTGGTCCCCGCATCCGGTCTCATCACAGATACCTGTATCCGGCACTTCCGGGCAGGGGATGTGAACGGATCTTTGTTCATTAAAAAAATAAGCACCTTTTTCCCCGTGAGTGATGAGGACGTTTTGGATTCCTTTTGAAATGAAGACCTTTGCGGCTTGGGAAGCTGTGGCAAAGTCACTGACTTTAACACCCGTCAGTATCTGAGCTTCATGTTCATTTGGCTTTATGAGAAAGATTTTTTCACTGAGCAGCCCGGCTATGGGAGCCTGGATGCCACCGGGGTCCAGGATGACCCGGATGCCTGAACTATAGGCTTTTTCAATAGAGAACAGAGCGGTCTGGATAGGGATTTCAAGAGCCAGCAGCATGACTTTATTCCTTTTTTTATTTAAAAAAAGCTCATTGGCCTCCTCAATGTCGCTGATGCTGAAGTCAGAGTTAGCTCCGGGAAGGACATAGATCTGGTTTTTACCTTTTTTGTCAACAGGAATGAGCGCGACTCCCGGAAATTTTCTGCCTGATTCTTCAAAACCCGAGACTTTGATATAAGAGGTATCTACACCCTCTTCCTGAAGGCTCTCCAAAGGGATCTTCCAGAGTCCATAAGGGTCTTTGCTGGTTCTTCCGATCATGGCGACTTTATTTTTTCCAAGGTAAGCCGCTGACATCTGGGCCATGTTTCGCGCTTTTCCGCCCGGCCCGATCTTAAGCGTTCCCCCTAAAGCGAGCTCTCCCCGGTTTATGATTTTTTCGACTCCCAGTCCGATGATATCCGTGTTCAATCCGCCCGGTACGATAATGACAGGATCTTTAGTCATTCTTTTTTCATTATCTGCTTGAGGCCCGTTGTTGTCAATAAGACCGTCTCTCGTTTTTTCTTACTGGACAATTGATTTCATATGGAGTAAAAAAAGGTTAAAGGAGGATTGATCAATGAGTCACTTTAGAAAAAAGAGAAAAAGAACTTCGTTATTAATGATTTCATTCGCTCTGTTTGTTCTTGCTGGTTTTGTGGGGATTAAAGCCTATCAGGAAGAAAAAATATCAAAGCCGGGTGAATATAAAGGCTATTCAGAAGCCGTATATAATGAGATAGCAAGAGTATCCTTGTATATTACCGTAAGAGACGGCACCAGACTGGCTGCTGATATCCATCGGCCTGCTGTCAACGGAAAACCGGTTGAAGAGCCGCTTCCCCTTATATGGATACACACACGGTATCACAGGGCCAGTTTTACGGAAGAAGGAGAAATTGCCACTTATATGGAAAATCCGGCTCTCAGGAAGATCTTAAGCCACGGCTATATCATAGCGGTCGTGGATGTTCGGGGGAGCGGAGCTTCCTTTGGGACAAGAAATGGCATTTTTACTCCTGAGGAAGCGCAGGATACGTATGATATTGTGGAATGGTTTGCTGAACAGCCCTGGTGTGATGGGAACATCGGGATGTACGGAGGTTCCTATCTCGGGATCACTCAATACATTGCGGCTGGGATGTCCCCGCCTCACCTGAAAGCGGTCATGCCTGTTTTTGCTATGTTTGATCTGTACGCCTTTGCCTATCCCGGAGGAGTCTGTCAGGATGATTTTCTTAACGGCTGGAGCGATTTGGTCAAAGGACTGGACCTGGAGATACCCACTCCCCCTGTGGATTCAGATCCGGATGCGGTTCTCTTTAAAGAAGCTCTTGAGGAGCACAAAGAAAATATTTACCCTAATGACCTGGTCAAGTCCACCCCTTATAGAGACAGTGTTCCTGAGGAGGTTTCCTCACAGATTTATAAGGAATGGAGCCCTAATGCCTATCTGGAAGGGTTGAATAAATCAAATGCGGCTGTTTACACAGTAGCAGGATGGTATGACCTGTGGCCGAAAGATGCGCTTTTGTGGTTTCAGAACATTAAGAAGCCGCAGAAGCTCATCTTAACTCCCTGGTCTCACAGTATGGGAAGCGAGGGATGGAAAAAAGCCATTACTCCTTTGATCGGGTATGACTTTGAGTTCAGCCTGTCTTCAGAGTGCCTGCGCTGGTATGACTACTGGCTGAAAGGGATTGAAAACGGCATAATGGATGAGCCGCCTCTCTGCTATTTCACAATCGGAAAACCGCAAAATGAAGCGTGGAGCTTTGCTCAAACTTGGCCTCTTCCTGAGACAGAAAACAGAGAGTTTTATTTCAGAGAGGGACCTTCAGGCAGTATCGATTCTTCAAATGACGGCTTTCTCAAAACACAGGCACCCCTTTCTTCCGGTAAAGACTTGTATGCCGTTGACTATACCACTACGAGCGGTGAGCAAAACAGATGGACTGACGGAAGAGGGGAAGGTTTCTGGTATGGCGATATGTCTTTGAATGATAAAAAAGCTTTGACATACACGACGGATCCCCTGGAACAGGATGTGGTCGTGACCGGTCATCCGGTCGTATCTCTTTGGGTGTCATCCACGGCAGACGATGGTGATTTTTTTGTCTATCTGGAAGAAGTGGATCCAAATGGATATTCCCATTACATTACAGAAGGAGTATTGAGAGCGTCCCACAGAAAAATATCAGAACCTCCTTTTGATTACATGGGGCTTCCTTATCATAGAAGCTATGAAGAGGATATGGAGCCGCTCCCTGAAGCCAATCCCGTCGAACTCGTGTTTGACCTTCTTCCTCTTTCAAATGTGTTTGACGCGGGGAACAGGATCCGTGTGACCATTACCTGTGCGGACCAGCTCAGTTTTAAAACACCTGAATCAGACCCGGCTCCTCAAGTCACTGTATTCCGGAACAATGAGTTTCCGTCGGGCATATCTTTGCCAGTCGTCAGCGGCGTAACTGAGGATGAAGCCCAACAGGCCGGTTTTGTGCTCATCATATTCGTAGTAATGGCCGTGATTTTGGTGGTTGTCCTTTTCAGCTGGTTTTTCCGCTCTGTGAGGTCCAGAAAGTAAAAGACGCCAGACAACACTATCTAGTCTTTTTTTGAAGACCTTATAAGTCTGATGATGCCTAAAATTAGGTTCATTCTAGGTGCTTTTTGCATATAGGCTTTGTAGTCATCTCCAAACTGTTCGATAAGACGGTTCTCCTCCAGTTTAGTACTCCAATAAAGAAGAACGATTCCGGGGACGCCTAAAACTGCAAACAGCCAGTGTGGATAAAAAAGAAATGTGGCGATGAATAGGGACAGAATTCCTCCAAGATATTGAGGGTGCCTGACAACCGAATAAATTCCTGAATTCACCAATCGGGTTGTGTGAATAAAGGATTTTCCCTTGGGGACTTTTCCCCGCCGAGGAAAAAGAATAATGGGCGCCGTGACCAGGACCATCCCAACAGCCCAAACCACCCAGCCCAAAATAAAAAGAGGAAGAGAGAAATGAGGTTCGATCAGTCCTGTGAGAACAAGGGGATTGACCGGGAAACAAGCGAGACACAAGATAGCAAGAGCGGTCATCCAGACGATCTCTTTTGTATTGAATTTACCCATTCGCTTTGTTATTAGGATACGTTATTTTGTGATGAAATCATACAATTTTTCGGTAAGGAACTTAATGCAGGCATTGACTGAATTACGATTTTTTTCTCAGGTTCATACGGGATTTTCCTTAAGTCTTGAATAATTTTGTTTTTATGATAGAATTTCGGAATGAAAATGCGACCCTTTAAGGAGACCTTCAATTGAATCACTCTCTTTCCGAAGATAAAATGGACTCCTCTCAAAAGCAAAAAAAGTTCATTCCCTTTGTCAATAATTTTTGTCCGAGACGGAGTCTGGACACCAGCCGGTTTTATAATTATTTTTTAGAAAATGATTGGCATCCGACCAACCGCATCGAAAAAGCTGATTTGGTCTTCATTTATTCCTGCGGATGTTTCGTCTCGTCTGAGAAAAGAACTCTGAATACCATAAGGATAGCGCTTGAGAAAAAACAGCCTCACACTAAAATCATTGTCACAGGCTGTCTGATAAAAATAAACAGAGAAGCCCTTAATGGGAACTATGATGTTTTCCCCATTGAAGAAATAAATGTTTTGGATGACATTATAGGGGCTCGAAAAAAGCTGGAAAGCATCCCGGATGCCAATTCCATTTATCCCATGAAGGATTTGATCTCTCCCAGAGAATTCCTGATAAAGAAGTTCAAAATGGATGTAGAGGTCAGTTCGCTCTTTTACAAAAAAGTGAAATCCCTTTTTTTCGGAAGAACAAAATATAAAAAAACATGGAACATAAAGATCGCAAACGGATGTTTAGGAAACTGCAGTTACTGTGCTGTAAGAATTGCCGCCGGGAAGGTCAAAAGCAAAGAGCCTGATGCCGTCATCCGTGAATTCAAGCAGGGTGTTGACCAGGGAGAAAAGACATTTGTATTGATAAATAATGATGTGGGGAGTTATGGTCAGGATATAGGGACGAACTTTGCGGAGTTATTGAAACAGATCTTTGCCATCCCGGGAGAGTATCAGATCCGGATCATTGATTTAAATCCCCGGTGGCTGATTCGATACTATGACACACTCCTGCCCCTCTTAAAAAAGCATAAAGAGAAGATCGCTTATCTGTCCATGCCGGTCCAGTCGGGAAGCGACCGGATACTGCGCTTGATGAGAAGACCTTATCAAATCAATGATATCAAAGCTTGTTTCAATGATTTGAAAAAAAACATCCCTGAGATCACGGTCAACACGCATTTCATTGTTGGCTTTCCGAGTGAGACAGATGAAGATTTTGAAAAAACCAGAGAATTTGCAGAGTCCTTTGATTTTGGGCGCATATCAATCCATCCTTACAATGATCGTCCCGGTACGGAGTCGTCAAAAATTCCTGAAAAAGTTTCAGGACAGACAATATTCCGGCGTTACAGAGCCCTGCTCCCTCTCTAGACTAACCTGGACTATTCACCATCCAGACTAGATGTCTGCACATTTGGCGTATATTTCCTGAGTCTTGCGAATGACCAGAAGTTCGTTAAACACGTTCAGGGCTCTTTCCCTGCCGGCTGATCCCATTTGCTGCCGCTTAACCGGATCGGCGGCCAATGTCAGCATAGCTTGAGCCAGTCGGGTCACGTTCTTTTTTGGCACGAGCAAGCCATTCTGGCCATGGATCACGATGTCCCTGCATCCAGGCACATCAGTGGTTATAATTGGTTTTCCCATAGACGCGGCTTCGATAAGGAATCGGGGAGCCCCCTCTCTATAAGATGGGAGGACAGCCACGGAAGATTGGGCCAAAAAGGGTCTGATGTCATCTTTATGTCCGATCCGTTTGATGAAATCCATATATTGAAGATTTTCGAGCCAGATCTCGGAAACAGAGTTTGGATTTCCATAATCAGGATCACCTATTAAAAAAAACTGAGTTTCTTTGTTCTCGGCATGGACAATTTTGGCTGCCTCCACAAATTCTGCAATTCCTTTATCCCATATCATACGCCCCGCAAGCGTGAACGTAACCTGCGGCGGATCTTTTTCCTGGGGGAATCTATCCGGAGAAAAGAATTCCGTATCTATTCCGGAGCCGCATATCAAATGAGTCTGTTCGGGGCGAACCAATTTTCTCCGGATAAAGTGGTTCAAGTCGTCAGGATTTTGAAAAATCACATGGGTCCGGGTCGAAAAGGCGAGACGATACATTTTTTCCACTATGTGTTGGAGATAGCCTCCTCTTGAAAAAGCATACCCCAAACCGGGCACCAGATTCACTATCCCGGGCACCTTAGAATAGCGGGCGGCTAATGTTCCGTAGATGACCGGTTTTATGGTGAAATGATGGACGATGGTCGGTTTTTCATGGGCGTAAAATTGTGCCAGACGGAAAATCAGCCTCAGGTCCTTAAGCGGATTTTGGCCTTTTCGCTTGAAAGGAAGCTCCAAAAAGCAAAGACCCGCGTGTGTGATCTTTTCTGCATATTGGTCATAAGGAGACACAGCTATGACCTGCCAACCCCTTTTTTTCATGGACTGCATCAAGCTCAAGCGAAAATTGTAAAGATAACGGGCGCTGTTATAAACGAATATAATTTTTTTTTGTTTTCTAACCATTTTCAACCATCAGTATATTGGATATTGGCAAGGGCTCAAGTTAACTCCTTCTTTGTGAAATTGACAGTTTTATCTTATTTTAAACAATTCTTTGGTCATCCAACTCATCAACGATTTCCGCATCGGGTGCCTCCAGTAAGGGATAAGAATAACCATCACAAAAACAAGTATTGGGAATATATTCAGGAACAAGGGGGATAGCATATCTGAGAGTTTCCAGCGTATAAAAAGAGCCAATAATATTCCCAGAATGCACGATGCGGTATTCATTCGGCTTGATTTTGGAAACAGCTCTCCAAAAGGTATTTTATGATGGATATGGTAGGAAACATAGATGACACTGCTGCCTAAGGCTAAAGACAGCATCCAGGCAATGACGACCCCAAGACCTTGATAGAAGACTCCGAGGACAATGCCCAAAACCACATTGAGCAGGGCTGTCACAAGCATGCCCGCAACATTCCAGCGGAGTTTTCCGATGCCCAGATTTGCGTGATAGGCTGGGCTGGCTAATGTGTTCAGCAACCACCCTACCGAAAGTAAAGCCGCATACACCACGAATGTCCTCTCATAATACCCGACCCAGAGTTTGGATATAAGAGGCAGGCTGATAATGACGAGTGAATAAAGAGGAAATACCAGGTAAAAAAGCAGCCTGTAAGAAGCGAGGTAGACTTGTTGTATCTTTTCAGGGATTTTTTCCTTCAATCCGGCAATAGCCGGAACAAGGACTTGATTGGCTGCAATAATAAGGGCATGCAGCTTCTGGATCATTTTGCTTGCCATTTGATAATAGCCGACCATTGAGAGGGTTCCGAACTTACTGAGAAGCGCTTTGGTGATCGGGTCGTAAAGCATTGAGGCGATAGAGATGATTTGGAAATTGATACAGTAGCCGATCATTTCCTTAAACAGAGCCCGGCTCCATTTTAGGGGAATAATAGGAAGAGAAGGGATCAGTCTTCTCAGCATAAACCATGATGCCGTCAATACGGAAGCATTCTGAATGACTTTGGCATAAGCAAGCCCTAAAAGCCCGTATTTAGGGACCAGCCAGAAACAGAGCAGAAGATGGAGAAGCGCGCCTGACATCAATAGGACACTGCGGATATCAAAACGCTGATACCCGTCCAGTCCTGATTGGAAGAGGCTTGTGATCACACAAAGCCACAAAGCCAAGAACGCAAACGGCAGTATACTTAAGGCAAGAGGGAACTGTTCGGAGGGCATGATCAAACTCAGGATCCATTTGATGACAGGATAGACTATGATCAGAACAACTCCCACAGTGAGTCCTATAGTGAGAACAGCTGTTTGGATGATTTCAGAAACGCTCTGGTCATCTTCCCGTGCAATGTATTTGGCTACAAATTTAACCACACCTCCTGATAATCCTAAGTCAGCAATTTGAGTAACAGCTGTGGCAGCCAGAACTAGAGACCAAATGCCGAAGTGTTCTGCACCTATGGTCCCGAGCAAGAACTTATAGAGAAAAAACAAAACAACAGATACAACCACGATCTGGATGACTGACATGACAGAGTTGATGAGAATCCGTCTTTTTTCCATTAAGTTTACTTGTCTAAGCTATTGCCAATAAGAAGCGGCTTCCTTATAATCTAAGCGGTTTATCTTATGAATTCTTGTTTTCCAGTAAAACATATCACAAAAATCTTAACTTGGATGGGTACTTTATCACAACTTTTTTTAAAAAAAAACTTATATTCAATCCGAAACTCTTGTAAAAAGGAGGAACACAAACAAGGAAAACTCTCGGATTTGAAGGAGCTCCATGGCAGACATCATTCTGTTTCGGCCGAAATTCTTTAACGCCCCCCTCAAGCCTCCTCCTGTTCCTTGGGGGCTTTTATATGTGGGGTCGTCTTTAACTGCGAAAGGGTTTTCTGTAAAGATCGTGGATGAACTCCTGCATTCGGACTGGTGGAATCTGCTTTTAAAAGAGATAAAGCATAAGCCCCTGTTCATCGGGATAACCTCCATGACAGGAAGCCAGATCGAGCATGGGCTCAAGGCATCGGCTTTTGTCAAGAGTCGCTCCGACATTCCCATTGTTTGGGGGGGGATCCATCCAAGTATCTTTCCAGAGCAAACTCTGAAACACAAACATATTGATTATATTGTAAAGGGAGAGGGAGAAGAAACGGCCATTGAACTTATAGAGCATTTCAAAAACAAAAAAAGGCCGGAAGAAATTAAAGGAATCGGATACAAAAAAAATAATAAAGTAATTGTCAATCCTGATCGCACCTTTCCCATACTCGATAATCTTCCCCGTATTGATTATTCCCTTATTGATGTGAATCGTTATGTGGGAAAAAGGTTTGGTTCACAAAGATCATTTGAATTGTGCACGAGCCGGGGTTGCCCTCATCGATGTGCATTCTGTTATAACGGCCATTACTATAAAAGCACCTGGAGAACCATGAGTGTGGACCGGATTATTGATGTACTTAATGAATTGGTCGATCAGTATGACATCGATGGAATAACCTGGAGAGAAGACAATTTTTTTGTGGATAAAGAGAGGGTGAAAAAAATTACTGAGAGAATCATCAAGGAAAACATCCGCATTAAATGGCATGCGGACTGCCGGATCGACGATGTGTATCGTTTCGATGATGCGTTTATTGAGCTGTTGAAAAAAAGCGGCTGCCACACATTGACTCTGGGAGCAGAAAGCGGATCGGACAAAGTTTTAAAAAGCATCAATAAGGGGATCACACGGGATCAAATCATTACAGTCAAAGATAAGTTAACCAGACATCGAATCTATCAAAATTACCACTTTATGATGGGATTGCCGGGTGAGATGGATGATGATATAAAAATGACGGTCGATTTGATGTATCAATTGATGAAAAAGAATAAATTTTTTGGCAAGATCTCAGGTCCTTCACTCTATACACCTTATCCAGAGACAGCTTTGTATCAACAAAGCCTTGTTAAAGGATTTGATCCGCCGGAATCTTTGGAAGGTTGGGTTGAAATGGACTGGTACACACTGGACCTGCCTTGGGTCACAAAAAAGCGAAGAAAGGTTATCGAGGATATCGCATGGAATGTTATGGGTATAGGCCAGAAAAAGGTCCATTATTATTTCAAGTGGAAATTTTTTCTATCTGCCAAATTTGACTGTCATATACCCTGTTTTGAACGGGGAATTTATCTCAGGCTCAGAAACAGGGGATAAGATGGATCCGATCAAATTATCAAAGCAGAAGTTTTTATTAGCGTTGGGGGATGCTCTCATCATCTGCCTCAGCATCAATCTGGCCTATCTCATCCGGATGAAGCAAAGTGCGATCAAGTGCATAGGGCTTCATCACGCTTTTTGGGTCACGCTGGTTTTTGTTCTGATTTTCTTCATCAGTTTTTTTATTTTTCGGTTGTACGATACAGAGGAGAACTTCAGAAGTCTGCGCTTCTTGAGTCTTATCCTTGGTTCCCTGGTCCTCTCTGCCATGCTGTCAGCGGTGGTCTTCTATGTGTTTCCCTTTCTGATGGGAAGGGGAGTGTATGCGATCACAATGGTGTTGGTGGGAACACTGGTGGCTTTGTGGAGAATTGTGTTTTCCTCTCTTTTTAAAGTCATAATGCCTCAAAGAAATGTCCTGTTAGTGGGAGATGGCAAATCTGCGGGTGTGATCGAGTCACTGGTCAAAGACAATCCTGAATACAAAATCATAGGCTGTGCAGGGGATTATGATTCCCTTGAAAACAGCATCCAAGAGAATCCCGTTGATGATATCGTCATCATTGCAGATCTATCCCCGCACACAGCTCTGAATCACACTCTGGATTCATGCCAGAAAAAAGGAATCCAAATCTACGACATGCCCGCTTTTTATGAGCATTTAACCAAAAAAGTCCCTGTATTTTTTATCAAAGATAAATGGTTTCTATACCACAAAAGCTTCGGCAAACTGGGAAGCCGGGCTTACCACAGAGTGAAAAGAGTTGTGGATATAGCGGCCAGTTTTGTTTTGAGTGTGCTTCTGATTCCCCTGGGCTTGCTCATTGCCTTTAGCATCAAGGTCAGCTCCAAAGGACCTGTGTTCTACAAGCAGGCACGGCTGGGCAAGGATTTTAAAAAATTCAATCTGTTGAAATTCCGGACCATGGTCAAGGATGCTGAAAAGGAAAATCCCCGATGGACGGAAAAAGAGGATCCACGGATAACTGTTGTGGGACGGATTCTGCGCAGGTTCAGGCTGGATGAAATCCCCCAGTTTGTCAACATCTTAAGAGGGGATATGAGCTTGATCGGCCCCAGGCCTGAAAGAGAACACTTCACCACAGAGTTGATCGAGAAAATTCCTCATTATTCTTTTCGTTTGAGTGTCAAACCGGGTCTGACGGGCTGGGCGCAGGTGAACTACCAGTACGGAAGTTCGGTGGAGGAATCGGTGGAGAAGCTGAGATACGACCTTTTTTACATAAAAAACATGTCTTTGTTTTTAGACTTTTGGGTTGTTTTAAAGACTATTCAAACCATTTTTTTCGGAAGGGGACGATAAGGAATTTGACAAAAAAACAGATCCGGTGGCATTTCTTGCTTTTGACCCTTGTGTATTCAGGGCTTGTGTACGGATTCTATGTCACCTATGTGCCCATGATCCGGTCCTTTCAATGTGCGCTGCTTCCGGTTCTGCTGTTTACCGCCCTGTCCGCAGCCGTGAATTTGAGAACAGGACTGTTTGTGTTTATCTTTGTCTTTCCCCTGATTAACAATCTTCCCTATCTCTTCGGTATCGCTGAACCCATCCCTCATGCACCTACCGCACTGGTGTTGTTTCTGTTCTTTTTTCTGGGTTGGATGGTCAACCGGATCGGATCCCCTCCTGCTGAGGTGTTTAAAGAAAGGATTTACCGCCCCATGTTTGTATTTTCCCTGCTGGTTCTGATCTCTGCGGTCATCACGTTTATCCGGTACACGCATTTTTTCCCTTTTGTGAGCAATGGGCTTTACGAATGGGTCGTCAATATCCGTGGAGAGACTTCAGGGGGAGCCTGGATGAGCACTGTGTTTTTCTCTTTGAGTTATTTAACGGGCTTTGCCTTTTTCTTCATTTTTCTATCGGCTGTCCGGTCCCGCGCTCAAATAAAAAAAGTCCTCACTCTTCTCTGCATAAGCACACTGCTGGCTCTTTGTTTTGGGGGGTTTCAGTCTTTCTTTGATGTAGAATTGGGCAACAATCCCATCAGTATTCGATCCGGAATGATCAATGCCACGTTCAAGGACGGCCTCTCTTTCGGGGCTTATGTGTCCATGGTCGCGCCGCTGCTGCTGGGAATGACTTTGGCGTGGAAAGGTCTGGTCAGAGTCCTCTCCGGATTGTGCCTGGCATTGTCTTTGGTCTCGATCTTTTTTATCGGGTCAAGAAGCGGGCTGCTGGCTCTTTTTGTATCACTGATTGTTTTCGCACTCCTGTATATGATCTCTTTGAGCCGCAAGGAAAAGGGGAAATCCCGTTATGCCCAAAAAGCGGCTTGGGTGTTTGGGCTGGTCATGGTAGTGCTTATGGTATCCGTGCTTTTTTTCCAGTTCAATCAAAGCAAAATTCTGTCCTCGCGTACCATGGACAGGCTGAGCCGGGTCCTGGATAAGAGCGGCATGGAAAATGCATCCCGAGGGCGTCTGGACGGACTCTGGAAATTTGCCCTTCAGATGATGAGGGATTATCCCATTGCCGGAGTGGGGATCGGGGGGTATATCATTGAAGTCCCTAACTACAATGAAGCCAGCCCATTCAAAGTGAACGTACAGTCTGCAGAGAATTATTTTCTTCAGATCGGAGCGGAATTGGGATGGGTGGGATTGTTTTTTGCTTTCTGGATTTTTTGGGAAATCATAAAAAAAATCAAACGCGGCTTTTCCAAAGGCCTGCTCCGGGATCGAAACAGATTCCTGTTTATCGGAGCTGTATCCGGTCTGGCTGCTGCTTTTCTCAGCCTCATGGTCCACACCTTTATCGGGAGTTATGAGATAAAACATGCGTTTTGGCTGCTGGTGGCGTTGGTTTTTCTTCTGGTTCGCGGCCGCGGCGAGACTCCGGAAGACAAACTGTTCACCAAATGCTTCCGAATATCCGCGGCTGCGGTGCTGGTCTTGTTTGCCGGGTTTTCTGTTTGGAGTTCAACCCATTCCCTTTCCCTGGAGCACAGGACAGAGAAATTTGATTTAGAGCAGAATTTTGGATTTTACACTCCTGAACAAACGCCCGCAGGAAAGACGTTTCAGTGGACCGGAAGATCCGCAGCCAGAACCTTTCGCCTGGAAAAGACAGTGATATCCTTTTCCATACACGCTTCTCATCCGGATATTCAAGACCGTCCCGTGACAGTGAAGATCTATCTGATCAAAAATTTTTTCAAAGAGAAAAGACTGCTGGATGAAGTTGTGCTTCAGGACAGAAAATGGAAACAGCTCCGGTACACCCTTCCTGAAGAGAGGGGCAGAGAAGTGATGCTGTTGTTCAAGGTCAGCCGTGTATGGAATCCATGGAGGAGTTCCGGGATCAGAGATATAAGAAATCTGGGAGTGGCCGTAGGGGGAATCACATTCTCTGATGAGAAATAGATACAGCGAGCGCATAAAAAATACGTCCGGTCAATAAGAAACGCACAGAAAAGAAAAAGCATTAGAAAATCATTCTTTGTAGGGGATAGAAAAAAGAGATATGTTCCTCTTGAAAAAGAGTTGAGACAGCGATTATCTGTTACTGTTAACCGAAGGCAGGATGTGGCTGTAGAGAAACCTTCTGGGCTGGCGCTGGTCTTCACTTGACCGTGTGTCACCATTAACAGCCACTACCATATTATGTTCGGGTATAACGAAAATGTACTGTGCCTTGAATCCCATAGCTGCATAGATATTCTGGCTGCCATTCCCCTGCGGATCAGGTTTGAGTATCCACCAGAGATAACCGTAACCGATCACATCGCTGTCGGTATTCCCGAACGAGACATGCATTGTAAAGGATTCACGAATCCACGATTCAGGCACGATTTGCTCGCCTTCCCACCGGCCCTTGTTCAAATAGAGCAGACCGAGCTTCGCCATATCACGGGATGTCAGACCCAGGCCGCCTCCCGCGTGCGAGTGGCCCTCCTGATTTCTTAACCAGAAATTTTTTTTTATGTCGAGGGGTTTGAACAAATACTCTTTGGCATATGCGTCGGCATGCATGGATGTGCGATTTTTGAGCAGGGCTGAAATAAGTATAACCCCGCCGCTGTCATAGAGAAAACTGGTGCCCGGATCGCTGATCATAGGACGGTCCAGATAGAATTTATCCCAGCCCGTAGGCTGCCGGTTCAGCTGATGATGCGGGGAGTCCGGTCCGTTTTCATTGTAGTCCGTACCGCTTCGCATGGTCAGAAGGTCCCTGAGTCGTATGGACCGCTTGCGATCATCCATATTGGCAATGTCTTTCATGTCAGGGAAAAATTCGAGAATTTTCTCATCAACACCCTGGAATTCTTCCCTTTCGATCGCTATGCCGACAAGAGCCGAGGTAAAGCTCTTTGAGACTGACTGCAATGTGTGCAGCTTGTCCGCCTTCCATCCGTTAAAATACTCCTCTAAGACGATAAATCCGTTGCGGATAATGAGGAGGCTGTGAAGCCGCGGGTATTTTTCCCCTTCTCTGATAAGCTCGGTGAGTTCCGTTAGTATATCCGGACTCAGCCCGTGATCTTCAGGTCTGGCAGTCTTCCATTCGAATGGATTTACACTGGGATTCGGCTGGCCGGACGCATTCTGTGCAGTCAAAAACGGGAGACATAGGAAGAATGCTAAGAACAATCCCAACAGCCTTGCCGATCCACTTCGAAATATTTTCATCATGCATCCTTTCTTTTACAAAATATTGATAAGGCCTCTTTATTCCGGTCTGGCTGACCGCTGAGGAACCAAGAATTAACATAAAAAACAGTTCCAGTCAATAAAGAACCTATAGAGGAGAGAGAATATCATAAAATCAGTCAACTAAAACAGAGAAAGTATTGAAAAAAATAAAGGGAAAGATGGTGGGCGATGCAGGATTTGAACCTGTGACTTCTACCGTGTGAAAAAGGCACAAGAAGAAGAGGAGAAGGGAAATACAGGGGATACGCCCTTCACTCATATCTAAGAGAGTCAACAGGATTAACCGTTCCAGCTTTGAAGGCCTGGAAGGAGACCGTAAGTACAGCTAATACGAGGGACAAGAATGCAGACAAAACAAAGATCCAGAAGCCAATAGATGTCCTGTAAGCGAAGTTCTGAAGCCATCGGCTCATCACAAAATAAGCAACTGGCCATGCAATGATGTTGGCAATCATTACCCACTTTATGAATTCACGAGATAGCATCATGATTATCCTAGATGACGAACTGCCGAGGATTTTTCTGATACCTATTTCCTTTGTTCGCTGTTGAGCCGTATAAGCAGCCAGACCCAAAAGACCGAGGCAAGCAATGAAGATTGAAATCAAAGTTGACATTGTCGAGAGCTTGCCTAACCTTTCTGTCGCTCTGAAACTCTGATCGAAATCTGAATCTAAGAAGCTGTAAACAAAGGGGAACATCGGGACAGTTTGTTTCCATTTTCTACCAATAAAATCCAGAGTCGAAGCAATTTTCCCTTCCTGAATCTTAATAATTACAAAACTCACTTTATCAGGCCCCAGCATGAACGCAAGCGGTTGAACCTTTTCCAGATCAGGACGATTAAAAATAAAATCCTTCATGACGCCGATAACAGATCCTGTCTGTTCATTAATCATCAAACTCTTGCCCATCATAGATGCGGTTCCCATCAAATTTGCCAGTGTTTCATTAACGATAAAGCTATTGGCGTCGGTAGAAAACTCCCTTGAGAAATTGCGCCCTTCGACAAGCTCGATATCAAGAGTTTCAAGAAAATCATAGTCTATGTGGTTAAAACATACGTCGCCATGGTTATTAGGGTCTTTTCCTTCCCAGTCATTATCAGGTGTCCGCCATCCAAAAAACGGAAGCTGGGACGACATTCCGCTAACTCCCTGAATTCTTGAATCCATAAGCAGTTGATTCTTGAATTGAGTGTAGAATTTTTCGCTTCCTGTACGAAGATGTATGGTCACAATTCGTTCTTTGTCATAGCCGGTCTCCTTGTTTTTCAAAAAAGATATTTGATTGAAAATAATAACTGTGCTAATAATTAAAAAAATTGAAAAACCAAACTGTGCGACAACCAAAATTTCCCGCAACACGAATCCTTGAGATTCTCTGTTAAGATGTCCCTTTAGGATTTTAACTGGCTTGTATCCTGATAACATTACAGCGGGGTAACTACCGGCGGTAAAACCTGTAAAAAGCGTGACTCCGATCATAGCGAGAATAACCTTAGGTTTCATTAAAGAAAAAAATGTGAAGCCGGCTGTGTCCGTGTTAACAAAACTAGTAAATGTGGGAAATAATAAGCCAGCAAGGCCCAATGCAGCAAACAATGAAATAAGGCTTATTAACAGAGATTCTCCCAAAAACTGGGAAGCAACATTTCTACGAAATGCCCCCACTACTTTTCTAATGCCGATTTCTTTTGCCCTGCCCGCAGAACGCGCCGTTGATAGATTTATGAAATTAACACAGGCGATTAATAGAATTATAAAAGCACACAGGGAATACGTATATAAGGTTTGTTTAGGGGAATCTGCATACTGGGATAGACGAATGTCTTCAAACGGTTCAAGAAACAGCCGGACCTGTTTTTCGATTTTTTTATCCATTCTATTTTGAATAAAATCTTTTATTTTCCAAGTAAACTCATCGACGGAAGTCGTTGGATTTAATTGAACATACGTGGTTAATGAAACACTGGCCCAATTGTCGGGGTGGGGATAATCGAATGGAGGATTGAATGACACGGCCATATCAAACTGAAAACTTGAATTCGGAGGGATGTTTTCAATTACTCCTGTAACCAGAAAATCGTTCTCATTGTTTATTGTGAGCAGTTTTCCTATTGGATCTTCACCTGGGAAAAAATTTTCAACCATTTCTTTTGTAATGACGATTGAATAAGGATCCTTCAGCGCTGTGTCTTTATCTCCCATGATGAAGGGAAAACTGAACATTTGAAAAAAAGCATTATCGACAATTTTTATCCTTCTTACATAAAACGAATTTTTTTTGTTGCCGACTAAGGCAACTCCTGTTGTTTTTTCTCTGGTTGCGTGATGAATTTCCGGATATTCATCTAGCAATCCCTGCATAAGTTGGTATGGTGTCATAGAAACATAATATTGTCTGCCGCCCTCGAAAACATCCCTGTTGACTCTATAAATATTCGCGGAATTCTCATGGAAATTATCATAACTCAGCTCGTATATGATTAAACCCGAGATGAGAAAACAGCAAGCAAGCCCCAATGCAAGACTGATAATACTAATAAATGAATACCCTTTGTGCCTTCTTATGTTTCTAAATGCAATTATTAAGTAATTTTTAAACATGACCATTCTCCAGTAGAATGACTCAAGAAAATATGCGGGGGCCGTATGTGTCACCTGTTTCCAATACCATAGTGAAGCTGTTAAAGCGCTCTTCTCTTCAAGCTTTCTTTGAAAAGACTCTTCATAATCCCCCAATAGATACTCCCTGTCCTTGGGAGGGAGTATCCCACTAAGAATGAAAACGGCTAATCTTGGAGGTTTTTTTGGTATTTTCAATTCAGGAGCTTTCAAGTTTTTCCGCTAATCCCTTAACACCAATCCACATGGTTTTATTGACGGCTTCGAGTTCGGCAAGGGCTTTGAGGCCGGTTTGTGTCAGTTGATAATACTTAATAGCCTTTCCTCCGCGTTTCTCAGTAATCTCGCCGATAGTTGTCTTTAGATAGCCTCTTTTTTCTAACCGGCTTAATGGAATATAAACCGAGCTGATCGACCAATTCTTCCCAGTAAAACGATTAAGGTGATCTTGGATAGAAATCAAGTACGCTTTATTCTTCAACCGGAAAACTGACAGAAGAACCAGTTCTTCCTGCCGTGTGATGTATTTCATGATATTCGTTCTCCATTTCCTTTGAATGTTGAAAGTTATCGGTTGCATTTTACATATATTTCTTTCAAAAGTCAAAGGAAACTGAATTGTCTTGTGGGCAGACTTCCCATTTTTAAATCAGGAAACGCTTTTAGGCATCAATATTCATTGCTGAGGATGGGAATCATGCAAGCTAACGATAATAATAAAATAAAGATGGTGGGCGATGCAGGATTTGAACCTGCGACTTCTACCGTGTGAAGGTAGCACTCTTCCACTGAGTTAATCGCCCGAACCCCTCTTAATTTTAGATAAATCTGCTTGCTTGTCAATCCCTTTCATCAAAACTGTTTGGTAAACAGGGACAGCTCTTTTATTCGAGAACCGCCCCTGTTTTTGATTTTGTTACCGGTCGTAGGCGTTTATATCCAGGAATCCGTGCCCTGAGAGATTGAACAGAATGACCTTCTCCTTGCCCGATTCTCTGGCGTCGACCGCCTCATCAATGGCTGCGGCTACAGCATGAGAGGATTCAGGAGCCGGAAGAATTCCTTCGGTCTTTAAAAAGACCTCAGCTGCGTCAAATATCTTTGTCTGCTTGTAGGCTCTGGGCTCGATGATTCCTTTTTTCGTGAGATGGCTTACCAGAGGAGCCATGCCGTGATATCTCAGGCCTCCGGCATGAATGGGAGGCGGGACAAAGTCCATACCCAGAGTGTACATATAGAGAAGAGGCGTAAGGCCCACGCTGTCTCCATGGTCGTATTTCAGGATTCCTTCAGTCAAAGTCGGGCAGACTGTTGGCTCCACGGCAATAAACCTGATATCCTGATTATCAACAAGTCTTTTTCTCACAAAGGGAAACGCAAGACCGGAGAAGTTTGAGCCTCCTCCCACACATCCGATAATGGTGTCGGGTTGGGCTCCCAGTTCCTGCATCTGTTTGTCTGCCTCCTGTCCTATCACACTCTGGTGCATGAGTACACTGTCCAGAACAGAGCCCAGAGAATATTTGGCCGTATCGTTTTTAACGGCTGCTTCCACGGCTTCGGAGATGGCGATTCCCAGGCTGCCCGGGTGGTCTTTATCCTGATTGTAAAATTTTCTCCCGGCGTCCGTCTCTTTGCCCGGGCTTTCCTGCACATTCCCTCCGAACATCTCCATCATGATACGGCGGCCCGGTTTTTGCCTGTAGCTTATCCGGACCATAAACACCTTGACTTCAAGGCCGAAAAGAGTGCCGGCGTGGGAAAGAGCCGAGCCCCACTGGCCGGCTCCGGTCTCTGTGGTCAGGGTCTCCACTCCTTCTTCAGCCGCCAGATAAGCCTGCGCAATGGCGGTGTTGCTTTTGTGGCTTCCTGTGGGGCCTACGCCCTCATACTTATAAAAGATATGAGCCGGTGTATCGAGGTATCTCTTAAGCTTGGATGCGCAGATAAGAGGCGTCGGCCTGTATACCGAATAAGCTTCCAGGACCTTTTCCGGGATGGGGATGTATCGTTCCATGGACCCTTCATGCCGGATGAATCCCATTGGAAAAATCGGAGCCAGGTCTTCGGGATTGAGAGGCTCTTTTGTCCGGGGATTTAAAGGCGGTTTGGGCAGATCAATGAGATCAGCCTTTATGTTATAAAAGTTTTTGGGAAGAAATTGTTCCTTTCTGGATGCAAATCTTTTCATCATAAATCTCCTTTAAATGGTTTTGAATCAAAGGATTCAATAGAGTTAAATTAAATTGGAAAAACAGGGTGGTTTTGTGGTGTCGTTTCTAGGCGGAAGGGCCCGCCCACCAGAAAAGAACAGAGAAGCCGTGAGATTTTAGGATTTTTCCAGCTTCTCTTTTAATCATAGAGAACGATTATAGAGAGCAAAGGGAGTCCTGTCAATAGAAAATAAAAAGCATTTCCCGTTGACGGAACGCGTGTTTTCCCGGTATCATCGTTGATTGAACCGCTCAGAGGTCGAATATGTGATGGCGTTAAAAAAAAGTGCCGGACCCAAAGAAATCAAAAAGAAAAGACCAATCTATCTGGATACGAATCTCCAGATCGTTTTTGGTATCACTTTAACGGCGGTTCTGGGGGTCTCCAGCATCACTCCGGCTTTTCCCGTTATCATAAAGGACCTGAATATATCGGCCCGGTCTATCGGGCTGCTTATCACCGTGTTTACTCTTCCCGGGGTTTTCTTGACTCCTGTCATGGGAGCCCTGGCGGACCGGTTTGGAAGAAAGAGGATACTCGTTCCTTCCATGATTTTATTTGGAATTGCCGGGGCATCATGTGCCCTGGCTCATGACTTCAGTCTTCTTCTGGTCCTGCGCTTTTTCCAAGGGATAGGCGCGGCGTCCCTGGGTTCGCTCAATGTGACCATTATTGGGGATCTTTACTCAGGCAATGAACGCACCGCAGCCATGGGTTACAATGCCAGTGTCCTAAGCGTGGGAACAGCGAGTTACCCGGCCATCGGCGGGGTTCTGGCTGTGCTGGGATGGCATTATCCTTTCATTCTGCCAATCGTTGCGGTCCCTCTGGGATTTTTGGTTTTGTTCTCATTGAAAAATCCGGAACCGAAAAACAGTCAGGACCTTAAAAAATATTTGAGAAATGCGTGGAAAAGTATTAGAAAACGCCGGGTGGTCGTGCTTTTGGTTGCGAGTTCGGTTACTTTCATCATTCTTTACGGTTCGTATTTGACTTATATCCCCATATTGCTAGGTCATGAATTTAAGGCCTCTCCCTTGCTCATCGGACTCATCATGTCTGCTATGTCGCTCACCACAGCTGTTACCTCATCCCAGTTGGGAAAATTAGCTAAAGTCTATTCCAAAAAAAGCCTTATCAAAACAGCTTATGTCATTTATGGTTTGGCATTACTCATTTATCCTTTTGTTCCCAAGCTCTGGCTTCTGCTCATCCCTACTGTCATCTTCGGTATAGCCCACGGCATGAACATTCCCAGCATTCAGGCCTGCTTGGCAGAATTTGCCCCTATGGAATACAGGGCTGCGTTTATGTCCGTAAACGGCATGGTCCTGCGCCTGGGACAGACTCTGGGGCCTGTTTTAATGGGAATGATTTTTGCTGTGTGGGGAATCAAAGGGGCTTTTTTTGCAGGGGCCGGTTTTTCCTTTGCTGCATTCTTCCTGATGTTTTTCTAGTTATTAAAGAGAACCATTCTTTTCTTTTTTTCGTAGTAAACAGTGAATCAGATATTTTCCGGAGGGGAAAGTGTTTAAGAACTATTTCAAGACCGCCATGCGGAACCTGTTCCGTAACAGGTTGTATTCTTTTATTAATCTGATAGGCCTGGCCATTGGCCTGGCTTCCTGTTTGATGATCTGGCTGTGGGTACAGGATGAGTTGAGTTATGACCGGTTCCATACAAATGCGGAGCGGATTTACCGTGTTGAGCGCAAATACGATTTAAGAGACATGCACGGACAGGCCACCACAACAGCCGGGACTTATGGTCCGGCTCTTGTCAGTGATTATCCGGAAATTGAAAATTATGTCTGCCTGCATAGAAATGAAATATCCATCAAGAGTCACCGAAATATTTTTTTCAAGCAGCAGCTTATCGTTGCTGATAATTCCCTATTTGACATTTTTGATTTTCAACTGGAGGAGGGTGATCCCCAAACCGCCCTGACCCAGCCGAAGTCTATGGTCCTTACGCGTGCAAATGCCTTAAAGTATTTAGGGATAGAGGATGCTGTGGGAAAGTCCGTGACAGTGGATTGGAGAGGGACACTGGTTGATTTCCAGGTCACCGGCATACTCAAAGAAGTTCCTAGAAATTCTCATGTTCAATTTGATGTTCTAGCATCCCTTTCTTCCTATCCTCCGGAGCAGATGAACACATGGTTCAGTAATTTTCTTTACACGTATGTGCTTGTTCGAGAGGGCACGGATATCGATGATTTGGAGAGTAAATTTTCCGGTTTTTTAACTAAATATATGGCAGCGGATTTTACCAAGATTATTGGCCCTGAAACAGATGTTAATGATGTGTTTCAGCTGAAATTAATCCCTCTTCTTGATATCCATCTTCACCCTGCCCTGGAATTTGAGATTGAACCTCAGGGCAGCTTAACGTCTGTTTATATTTTTTCATTTATAGCTGTTTTGATTTTACTTATTGCCTGCATCAATTTTATGAATCTTTCCACAGCGCGGGCCAACAAGAGAGCCAGGGAAGTCGGGGTTCGTAAGACTGTCGGAGCAAAGAAAAGGCAGCTCCAGGGCCAGTTTTTAGGTGAATCAGTTCTCTTTGCCTTTTTCGCATTGATCTTAGCTGTTTTGCTGATTCGATTGTTCATTCCCGTATTTAACCTGATTTCGGGCAAACTCCTATCCATGGGCACGCTTTTTCATGCGGAAAACTTATTGATCCTGATCGGGATCACACTGGCTGCAGGACTGCTGGCCGGCCTGTATCCGTCTTTTTACTTGACCCGGTTTGACCCTTCAATAGTGTTGAAAGGAGGGATCCAGTCCGGAACCGGGAGATCTGTTTTTCGAACGAGCATGGTTCTCATTCAATTTGTCATCTCCATTACTTTGATCATCGGCACACTTATCATTTACAAACAAATGAATTTCGTCCAGAACAAGTCCCTGGGTTTTGATAAAGAGAACGTGATTCTTCTATCTGCGGAAAGCAAAGCGATCCACCAGAACATCGAGGTCTTTCGCAACACTCTGACAGCTGATCCGCGAATAAAATCAGTGGCTGTTTCATCCAATATTCCCGGAAGCGCCATTTTTTCTGACACGACATATAAGAGGCCTGACACAGATGAGGTCTTTCCCTTGGTTTTCATGGATGTTGATTATGAGTTTGTGGATACTTATGGATTCAAAGTGACCCACGGCCGTTCGTTTTCCAAAGAATTCAGCACGGATATTGACGGGGGTATCATGCTCAATCAGGCAGCCGCCAGAAACATAGGATACACGCCGGAAGAAGCTGTAGGGAAAAAATTATTGAGATTTACTGATGTGGACAAATTCAAGGAATTAACCATTGTCGGTGTGGTGGAAGATTTTCATTTCAAATCCCTGCACAGGGTCATCGAACCATGCTTGCTGGAACTTGATCCGGACGATTTTGATATCATCTCAGCCAGGGTCATGCCGGGGAATACCAGAGGATCGATCAATTT
This sequence comes from uncultured Eubacteriales bacterium, assembly GCA_964611275.1. GTDB lineage: Bacteria > Acidobacteriota > Aminicenantia > Aminicenantales > Aminicenantaceae > WJMT01. Next base: position 12,227 of record CAZSZS010000076.1, on the reverse strand, counting down.
TATTCAGCAAAAATGGGGAGAGATTTTTCCGGAGGAACAATTCGAGTACAGATTTTTAGACAACAGGATCGATCTTCTGTATAAGAGCGAAGAAAGGATGCGGAGGCTCTTTCTCATATTTGCTGTGCTCTCCATCTTTGTGGCATGCCTGGGCCTTTTTGGTCTGGCTGCTTTCACGGCAGAGGAACGCACAAAAGAGATCGGCGTACGGAAGGTGTTAGGAGCGTCTGCTGTCAATATCCTGTGGCTGCTGGGTAAAGAATTTACCAGGTGGGTGATCGTCGCGAATGTGGTCGCATGGCCCATCGCTTATTTTATAATGAAGAGATGGCTGCAGAACTTTGCCTATCAGACAAGTATGGGTTTGTGGTCCTTTGTTTTGGCAACTCTATTGGCTTTGATCATTGCTTTGTTTACAGTGAGTTATCAGTCTATTAGGGCCGCTCTAACCAATCCGATCGATTGCCTCAGGTATGAATGATAGGGCTTTATCCTTAGTTAGGGATTTTCACTGATTTTTGATAGAATTCCACAAGGTCTTGTTTGAGTTTTTGATGCGAGGCTTCCCGGATATACATCATGTGGCCTGATTCATAGTACTTCATAAAGATCCTGTCTTTGAATTCGGAATTAAGACCCAAGTGGGATACTGCGTATTCCGTGGCAAAATAAGGAGTGGCAAAGTCATAATATCCATTGGCAATGAAGATTTTCAGATAGGGATTCTGGCTCATGACCTGGCGGAGTATTTCCGCTGAATTCGAAAAACGGGTTCTAGAGTTCTCATTTCCAAAGTTCCACGGCCAGACTTGACCGGAAATGTTGTAAGCGCTGGTGTCCGGATAGTTCAATTCGGTTCGAACATAGTGATTGAACAGATTCGAGAAAGCTCCTGTGGGAGCCGTGCTCGAAGGGTCGTATTCAAAGCGCTCCCCTGCGGCATCCTCATCTCTTCCTTTGAAGCGGCTGTCCAGGCGGCCTATAGTCAAATGATCTTCCCGTAAGAGTTCTTTGAGAAAGCGGAAGAGCTCGATCCTCAGATTTGACTGTTCCACATAATCCGGCGACAGGCCCGTGTATTTGGCGACATTTTGAATGATTTCAGATTTTTCCTCTTCAGACAGCCTGTTTCCTTTTAAAAGGGCCAGAGCATAGTCTCCCAGGGCAAATTTTTCAGATTCGGCCAAAACATCTTCCAGTTTTCTATTGAGAAGTTCTTCAGGAAGTTTTTTGTGGTACCAGGAGGCAGCCGTATAACTCGGGAAGAAAAAGATATAGGGAAGGTCGTTTCCTGTGGAGAAATCCTTAACCAGTGAATTGAGCACGGCTGACACGAGGATGACGCCGTCGATGTGCATGCCCAGGCTTCGGCCTTGAAGAAAACCTGCCAGCCCTGAGGCACGGATAGTCCCGTAGCTTTCTCCGAGTATGAATTTGGGAGAGGACCATCGTCCGAACTGGGTGATATACAGCCGGATGAATTCACCCACGGATTCGATATCTTCCTCATAACCGTGGAACTGTTTGGGATTCTCGCCTGATTCTGCCCGGCTGAATCCCGTAGATACCGGGTCGATAAACACAAGGTCAGTGATATCCAGAATGGAGTAGGGATTATCGATAAGCTTGAAGGGATAGGCCGGATTCAATCCTTCCTTATCCAGAAGCACTTTTTTGGGGCCTAAAGCTCCCATATGGAGCCAGACTGATGATGAGCCGGGTCCTCCGTTAAAAGCGAAAGTGACGGGTCTTGATGATTTGTCTTTGACGCTGTTTTTTGTGTAAGCTATGAAAAAAATGTAGGCTTTGGATTTTTCGTCCTTGCCTCTAAGGGGAAGTTTTCCTGCTGTAGCTGTGTAGCTGATGGTTTCTCCCCCTAAGTTCAGCGTGTGTTTGGTCTTTGCAAGGTTCTGGTTCAGGGGATCATCTTTGTTTGTGCTTTCAGATTCCCCGGATTGGGAATAGAGAAAAACTGTGGACATAAGACAAAAAATAAAAATCCGGATTACGTGTTTTTTTAACAATGTGTCCTCCAAAAAATAGAATATTCTCCGGTTCTAAAGCCATTTCTTCTTTTTAAAAAATAAGACCATAATCAAGGCAACAACAACCATAATTCCAAGGGCGGCAAAATAGCCAAAAGGCCATTTGAGCTCGGGCATGAATTCAAAGTTCATACCGTAGATCCCGGCGATAAAGGTCAATGGAATGAATATGGTCGCGATAATGGTGAGTACTTTCATGACCTCATTCATACGGTTGCTTATGGTGGAGAGGTATGTGTCGTGCATACTTAAAATCATGTCCCTGTATGTTTCTATGGTATCGATCACATGGATAGTATGGTCATAGACATCCCGAAAAAAGCGCGTTGTTTCTTTTTGAATAAGAGAGGTTTCCAGCCTTTCCAGATTGTTGATCATCTCTCTTAAAGGCCAGACCGATTTACGGAGAAGTATCATTTCTCTTTTAAGGTCATGAATTCCGTGCAGCATCTTTTCATCCGTATCTCCGACAAGGGAATCTTCGATCTGTTCCACTTTATCTCCCAGTTTTTCCAGAATGAGAAAGTAATGGTCAACGATAATGTCAGTGATAGCATAGGCAAGGTAATCCGGGCCGCTTTTACGGATGCGTCCCTGCCCGCTGCTGATTCTTTCCCTTACCGGATTGAGTATATCTCCTTCTTTTTCCTGGAAAGAGAGAACGTAATTTTTACCCAGTATCAGACTCACCTGCTCTTCCGCTACCTTTTCCTCTTTATCGTCATAGGAGAGCATTTTCAAAACAATAAAAATATATTGATCGAAATTTTCAACTTTAGGGCGCTGTTTCGGGTTCATAATATCTTCCATGGTCAGGGGATGAAGTCCAAAGTCCTTGCCCAATTTTTTTATGATCTCAGCTTCGTGAATTCCATCGATATTGATCCAGGTGACCGTGGGCTTGCTTTTGAAAGAAAAGCATTCCTCAACACGGCTGATTTCTTTTTTTGTATAATGTTCTTCGTCAAAGTCAATAATCGTGATCTTTATTTCTTCTTTTTCCCTGTCTCCCATGTAAATAGGGGTTCCGGGAGGAAGACCGATTTTATTTTTGAATCTTTTTAATGGAATGAATGGTTTCTTCATAGGCCCCTCCTTTTAATAAAAGCATGCATATACTTGAAAGCAAAACAGAAAATACTTATCATTATTATTTATTAAATAAGCCGGGTTAATTGATTTACTCAATTTAATTTTTGTTCCGGATGATTTATAATAATACAAATCTTATTGAAAATCATATACTGAGGAGGGAAAATAATCAAATAAAATGGATTCATTCGTTAGCACAGAGCTGTTCAAATGGGTCATACTTCCAATTCTGATATTCTCATCACGGATATTTGACGTCACTCTTGGTACTATCCGTATTGTTTTTGTGTCCAGAAGGCTCAAGTATCTCGCTCCTGTTATCGGTTTTTTTGAAGTCATTGTATGGCTTTTAGCCATAAACACAATCATAGCCAATTTAAATAATGTCGTGGGGTATCTGGCCTATGGATTGGGGTTTGCATCCGGGACCTATATTGGGATCTGCATCGAAGAGAAATTGGCTGTCGGTAATGCTGTTCTACGAATCATCACTCACATAGACGCAACAAAATTGATTGAGGAATTAAGAGACAGAGGCTATCCTGTGACAAAAGTCCTGGCGCAGGGAAAACAGGGAGATGTCAGTATTATTTTTATGGTCATCCGGAGGTGTGATTATGATGAGGTCATAAAGATTTTGAGAAAGTTTAATCCCAAAGCTTTTTACACTCTTGAAGATGTCCGGTTAGTCAGTAAGGTGGGATTCCCGTTTGGGAGAGCCCATAGGTCCTATAAGCTCAGAGGGCCTTTTAAATTTTCCAGAAAAGGAAAGTAAGAGGATTGTCAATTGATACTTTGATTGACAAGTAAATATTTTCGATTTATAAAGAAGGAGAAAAATGGCTATCAGAAGGTGTCCTTACTGTAAAGCAATAGTGGAAGAAGATGGGGAGTACTGTTCCAACTGTGGAACAAGACTTCTGTTTCCTGAGGATGAGGAAATAGAAGAGGAAATTCCCGGCGAAAAAATAATTGAAGACGAAGAGGAAGAAGAAATAGACATTGACGAAGAGGAGGAAGAAGAGGATAGTGACGAAGAGGAGGAAGAAGAGGGAGAAGACAGAGAAGAAGAGGATAGTGAAGACCTGGAGGATGAAGATGACCTCATGGATGATGAGGAAGACGTAGAGGATTTTGATGACGAAGAGAAACTTGAAGGAGAAAAAACCAGGGAGAAGAACTCCATAAAAGAGACGAAAGGTCTTCCTGAAGAAGAATTGGCTGAGGAAAAAGAAAGCAGGGAGATCCAAGAGGACTCCGGAGAAGATGTTGGAGATGAGACACAGAAGAACAAGGAGCCTGTTTTAAAAACAGAGGACCTTCAGAAAGCACTGGATTCTTCGAAAAAAGAAAAGGAAGAGATAGAGACATTTCTTGATTCCTTAAAAAAAGAACGGAAGCAGATCAAGGACAAAATAGAGGAAGTTGAGGGGGAGATCCCGCCCTGGGCAGATACCGTAAAGAAAGAAGAAGAGGAGGAGGAAAACGAGGAAGAGGAACATGAATTCGAACAGGATTCTTTTGAGGAATTAGAAATCCCCAGGGAAGAAGACGATGAGATCATGGAAGAGGAAGTGACTGCGTCTGAAGAACATGATAAAGAAGAGGAGCTTAGCGAGGCGGATGAACAGACGGATCTCCCTTTCTATGAGGGAGGAGGGCTTAAGGATACAAAAGAGCCCGTAAAATTATTTAAAAAGCCCTCTATCAAGATATCGGATTGGATTAAATCCCGTGTATTTGATGTTCTTTTGATTGCGGGTTTGTGGTTTGTCTCTCTATGGATTGCTTCTTATCTTACTTCGGTAACTGTTTTTCAGTTGATATCCAATTCCACATTGGCTGTCATCGTCTTTTTTATCATACTGCTTTCTGTTTATTTGTTTTTCTTTTTGTTTTTTCTCGGAGAGACCATAGGGGATTACGTCTTTCCAAAGAATGAATCGTGAATGGTTCGGGTCAGTAATCCGATTATAATTTGAAACCCTCGCCAAGGAACTTCTGTTTGGCTTTTTTATCCGAAGCTATCATTTCAGGGGACCCTTGGACTAAGATTTTCCCTTTATCGATTACATAGGCATAGTCAGTGATTTTCAGGGTGTCCCTGACATTATGGTCAGATAAAAGGATGCCGATTCCCTTATTTTTTAACTTTTTTAATATTTTTTGAAGTTCGATAATGGTCAATGGGTCTATTCCTGTAAACGGTTCGTCCAAGAGGAGGAATTTAGGTTTAAGCACCAGAGCGCGGCAGATTTCAAGCCTTCTCCTCTCTCCGCCGGAAAGGCTGTGTGCTGGTTGCTTTGCCAGGGACGAGAGCCCTAGCTCTGATAGGAGATCTGCCGCTGTTTCCTCTTGTTCATCTCTATTATATCCTTTGAGTTCAAGGATCATTTTGAGATTGTTTTCTACGTTAGTTTTTATGAACACGGAATTTTCTTGAGGAAGATACACGATCCCCTTATCTGACCTTTGGGTAGTGGAAAGATAGGATATATCCATGTCGTCAAGAAAGACAGAACCCTTATCAGGCGGGATGAGACCTGTCACCATGCGGAATGTGGTTGTTTTTCCGGCTCCGTTTCTCCCGAGCATCCCGGCGATAATGCTGGATTTGACTTCTATACAGACATCTTCCACCACAGCACGCTGGTTAAAGCTTTTTCTGAGATTATCGGCTCTTAATGTCGACATTTTCTAACCTGACCTATTCATAAAAAAATGGCGATGAACATTGCTAAATATTAGTATGTATAACAGAAAAAATCTTGCATCTTGTTGGAGTGAAAACAATAATAAAAAGACCGCTCATTTTTTATTAAGGAGCCCGGTCAATCACAGTAATATTAAAACCACGTCGGTTGGGTGTCAAGATAAAATGAAGAAAGTGATCAGTGCCTCAAGAAGAAGTGATGTGGTGGCGTTTTTCCCTGCATGGCTGAGCCAGAGTATGCAGAGAGAGAAAGCTGTGGTATTCGGGCCTTCAGGGCATACATATTCGGTCGATTTAAGCCCGGAGAATGTCCACACTCTGGTCCTCTGGTCTAAGGACTTTTCAAACCTTATCAAGGACAAATACAGTCTTCTGAAAAACATAAAAAAATATGAACAGATATATCTTCATTTCACCATAACAGGCCTCGGAGGGACTTACATAGAAAAAAAATCGCCTTCTCCCGGAGATGCTGTCCGGCAGCTCAGTGAATTGGTCAACATTGCGGGAAGCCCTTCCCGGATTTCGGTCAGATTTGATCCGGTTGTTTATTGGAAAGAAAGAGAAAGCCTCCGCAGCAATCTTCAGTTTTTTGAAAAGTTAGCCCCTGCAATCAATTCCCACGGGATCAAAGATGTGAGATTCAGTTTTGTCCAGTGGTATGGAAAAGCAAAAAGGAGAGCCCTGAGACATAATTTTCAGTACAGGGATCCTCCAGAAGAGGAAAAATTAGAGGCGGCTCAATACTTGGCTGATATCGCCTTGAAATGGGGGTTGAATCTTTATTCATGCAGCCAGAATTTTTTAACCGTCATAAAAGGAATCGATCCGTCTTCCTGTATAGATGGGGCACTTATACAGAAGCTTCATCCCGGGAGAGAAGCGGTGTCTCTGAAAAAAGACAAAAGCCAGAGAAAGGAATGCCGGTGTACGGAATCAGTGGATATCGGGAGCTATAAGCAGGCCTGTCCGCATGCGTGTTTGTACTGCTATGCCAACCCCTCTTTAGGTGATCCATAAAATATACCTGAATTTAGAGGGATATGCCTTCGAGGCTGTGGAGGTATTTTTTCAGGTTCAATCCGGCTCCGAATCCTCCTAGATCTCCGTTTGTCCGAATGACTCTGTGGCAGGGGACAGCAATGAGAAACGGATTTTTCCCCAAAGCGCCTCCCACACTCCGGTACCCTTTGTGGTTTATTTTATGGGCCAAGGATTTATAGGTTTCCAGGCGTCCGTACGGGATTTCCTTCGTTGCCTTCCACACTTTCCTCTGAAAGGGGGTTCCTTCTGAGAAATCGAGTCTCAGAGAGGAAAAGTCAACAGGCCCGCCCCGGAAATATTGTCCGAACAATTCTGCCTCCTGTTTGAATGCGTTGGCGTCGGGAATGAGTGGGATGTTTGCTTTTTTATACTGATTCAGAATAGGCTTTACTAGATCCCGGTTTTTAACATAAGTGATTCTTTGAAGGCCGGTTTTGCTTTTTATCAGAAAAAGGCTGCCTTTTTCAAATGCTAAAGAAGTGTGGAATAAATTCATTTCTCATACTCCAAGCGAAAGCCTATCTGCCAGGGAGGGCGGGAGTCCCGCCTTTCTTATTTTATCCTGAGCTTTTTCTATATTATATTTCATTCTGAAAAAGGAGACCTTATTTTTTTCGGACTCATATATGGCGCAGGATGTGAGGATGTTTCTGTCCCTGGGCTGTCCTACGGAACCCGGATTGATAAGGTATTTGGTGTTTTTTTTGAGTGTTACTTCCTCTTCGTTTCCGGAAATGTAGGAGCCTTTCACAAGACTATCCTTTAAGGAATATACAAACGGAAGGTGAGTGTGACCAAAGAAAGTCAGCGGAGTGTCGAGGTAGGCGAATGCTTCAGCAGCATCCAGCTCTCCGAATATGTAATAATCTTCATCGAACGGAGCCCCGTGACACAAAGTGATCTTTTCATGGACGGCGAGAGGGCCTTTTTGCAGTTGGGAAAGAAAATGCATGCTTTCATCAGATAAATGTCCTCTTGTCCATACAATGGCCGCCGCTGCCACCGCATTAAAGCCTTCCAGAGAATTAATGTTAGCGACCGCTTTGTCATGGTTTCCTCTTATGGTTGAAATGGATTTGATCTCCTGGATTTTATTGATGACGTCTTCCGGGTCCGCACCGTAACCCACAAGGTCTCCCAGAAGAAGGTAGTGGTCAATGCTCTTTGTTTCAGCAAACTCAAGGACCGTGTTGAGTGCTTCCAGATTTCCATGAATGTCTGTAAATATCAGGTAGCGCATTTTAATGTTCTTTCATCAAACGGTTGTATAAATCATGAGCCCTATAAGAACTCCGCACGAGCGGACCTGATTCAACCTGCTTGATCCCCATATTCAGAGCTATGGTTTTCAAATATTTGAATTCATCCGGTGTGTAGTATTTTCTTACCGGGGGATTTGATTTTGTCGCCTGGAGGTACTGGCCTATGGTGAGTATGTCGCACGACGCATTTCTAAGGTCTTTAAATGTTTGGATGATGTGGCGATAGTCCTCTCCGAGACCGACCATAATACCGGATTTGGTGTAAGCCCCCAACTTTTTTGCCTGTTCAATCACTTTTAAGGAACGGACATAATTTTTTGGGTCTCTGTTTATGTGCGAGTATAGAATGGAGGGGACTTCCAGGTTGTGGTTGATGACCGAGGGCCTGCTTCGGATAACGGTTTCCAGCGCATCTGTGCTGCCTTTAAAGTCGGGTATGAGAAGCTCAATTTTTATATCCGCAGATTCCTTTCTTATCGTATGGACCGTATCGGCAAAAAAAGCAGCGCCGCCGTCCTTAAGATCATCCCGTGTAACGGATGTGATCACAACATATTCAAGCTCCATGGCTGTTGCAGCTTCTGAGATGCGGGTGGGTTCCTCCGGAGAAAGTTTTTTAGGGATGCCTGATTTTACCGCACAGAAGCGGCAGTTTCTGGTGCACACATCTCCCATTATCAAAAAGGTAGCTGTCTTTTGAGACCAGCACTCAGAGATATTGGGGCATTTGGCACTCTGGCAAATAGTGTGAAGCCTCTTTTTGTTGAGTAAGGAAGAAACCTGAAAAAAGTTATTATGTGTGGGTTGTTTTACCTTCAACCACGAAGGTTTTCTGCTACTGTGCGTTCTTTCTGAGGCTTCCACTGACTTTTTTCGCTTGTATGGATTGGGAGGAGAACCCTTTGATAGTATCGGAGGAATTAATAATAATGGTTCTGCCTTTCTCTTCTCAGGCGCCTTCTCATCCGTTTTCTTGCTTGAGCATCCTTCATCCGTCTCTTCTCGCCCGGTTTGATGTATACAGAATGCTTTTTGATTTCTTTTATTATGGATTCTTGCTGTACTCTCCGCTTGAATTTTTTCAGAGCTATTTCTATAGATTCACCGTCTTCTACGACAACAAATGCCAATAAATTCACCTCCTTATCTCAAGGTACGAAATTTATAACTTATTTGCGTTTGAATGTCAACCCTGAGGAAAATTCCACTCCTGGTTTTGTTTTGACAACATTTGCCCCCTGTGCTATAAGAGGGATTATCAAGTATGAGAGGGAGCTCCTGCATTTTACAGAGGAGAAAAATAAAGGAAAAAAGGGGATAACAGCCGTCTTTTTTACGAGGAATAAATGGAGAAAATAAAATTATTCATTCTGTTCTCAGGTGTTTTATTATTTTTAGTCAGTCCATCCTTTTCGAGCGAGACAGGGGAGATCACAGGACGTGTTCAGGATAGTGAGGGAGAGGGACTTGCGGGAGTTGAGATATCTATTGAAAGTCGCAGCCTTCAGGGTATAAGAACCGTCCATTCTTCTTCAGACGGAGGGTTCCGGTTCCCTCTTCTTCCAACAGGGGAATACACCATAAGTTTTTATCTGCAGGGATTCACACCCCATGTCCGGGAAAATGTTGTGGTCCGTCTTGGAAGAGTCACGGATTTGGCCGTGACCATGGAAGAATCAAAACTGGAGGAAGAAGTTACTGTCACGGCTTCGGCTCCCTTGATTGATAAAACCTCTGCAGATACCAGCTATTACCTGGACAGCAGTAATCTTGAAAAATTGCCGGGGCAGAACAGGACCATTGTCGATGCCATTAAGTTTACTCCCGGAGTGACAGGGGTTAGAATGAACACCAGAAAAGGCAAGTCAGAGGAAGGGCAGCCCAGTTTCCGCGGGGAGGGACAGGAAGGCAATAACTGGATCGTAGACGGACTCTGTATAAGCGGTGTGAGATTGAGAAATTCGGGAATAAACCTTAATTTTGATGCCATAGAAGAGATACAGGTGATTTCCGATCCGTTCAGTCCGGAATACGGATCTGCCTACGGAGGCATCATAAACATGGTTACAAAAACCGGCAGTAATGACCTGTCTGGCCAGTTTTCGCTCGTGTTCATGGATAAGAACCTTCAGTCACCCAAACAGGAACAGCTTTCCGTGATAAGCGAGCCGGATTATTTCTCGAATTATGACTGGTATTTCAATATCGGCGGGCCGGTCATCAAGGACAAACTCTGGTTTTTCGTTTCGGACAATGTCTTCAGTGATTCAGCAGAAACAGGAGATGCCCACATAGATTATTTATATGTTCCAGGGGGCAAGGAAAGCACACTGGTGAATAATCTCTTTGCCAAATTCACTTATGCTTTTAACAGCAGCCATAATCTGTCGACCACAGCTGTGTTCCAGAAAAGTCTGGACCAAAAAGGGGGGATAGGCGTTCCCGAATTATATGAAAAAAAAGACTTTGCCGATACTATCATGCGCGTTAATTACAGAGGGATATTGAATTCCACCACGCTTCTGGAAGCCGGATTCGGGTACATAGACAGAAATAAACTCACTCGTCCTTCTGATGATGACCTGGGGCCTTCCATGTATTACATAGAGGATCTGGGACGCAATATCAATAATTCGTACGGGGGAGTTACAGACAATCAAAACAGGCTTGATTTCAGTATGAAGTTTACGAAGTATTTTGATACGAAAATTTTTGGAGATCATGAACTGAATATCGGCGCGGAGTACTTTGATTTTTCCTCAAAATTCGCTGTTGATTTCACGGGAAAGGATGAAGACCTGTTCCCGGACAATGGATTTGAAAGCGGGACGAAATATTATTTCAGTTCATGGATGGAAGGCCGGCAGACACCCACTTTCTTTTATGAATACGGAGTTTTTGATTTTGTTAATTCTTCAAGGGGCCTGGGTGTTTATCTAGACGATAAAATAACGTGGGACAGAGTATCGTTTATGATTGGCCTCAGAAGCCAGACTCAAATATGCCTGGATAACAATGGGGATAAGATGTTCTCCTGGGGATTAGGTGATTTTTTATCTCCCCGCTTGTCTTTATCCGTTGATATAACGGGGGACAGTAAAAATATCATCAAATTGGGATGGGGGAGATTTTCAGATGTCATAACCACCATGCCCCTGGGGCTTTTGAATTCAGGAGCCGGATTGAGCTTCAGGACATACAGATGGCAGGGAGGGATAGATCCGGATGCAGCCGAACTGCATGACCCATCCAACTGGATCTTTGAGAACGAACAGAAGAATCAGCCTTTTGAGATCGCCTCCGATATCAAGCCGGATTTTCTGACTCGATATCTTATAGAATATGACAGAAGGATCGGAAACAACTGGGCTTTTTCTGCCCGTTATGTTCACTCCAAAGCAGATGACCTTATGGAAGTGCTGGCTGTTTTTGATCCCGTGAGCCAGTATAAATTTCTGTATGATAATTTTGAGCACAAGAGGAGAAATTACTCAGGAGTTGAATTCGAGCTGAACGGGAAAATAGGAGCGAGCTTTTTTGTGAATGCTTCCTACAGCCATGCTTTGGCCAAAGGGACCAATCCCGGACAGTCAGAGACCGGTTCCTGGTCCCAGGAAGAAGGAAGCACGAACTACCTGGGATTGTTTGGCAACCACATATTTATTCCTGGTCTTCCCGGATTAGAGGAGATCAAAGCTTATTATGATTGGGCCCTTGGAGGATTGGGAGGAAGAGGGATCGGAGATGAGGGCTGGTACGGAAAGCTTCCGTATTCTGTTGACCATGACTTTAAGCTCCTAACGGTCTTTCTTGCTCCTTATGGATTCAGTGTCTCCGCAGCATTTGAGTGGATATCAGGATATTACTGGGAAAAATTGGGTTATGTTCCCTTTTTCGGAGGCTACTATTCCTTTCCTGAGACAAGGGGAACCAGGAAAACACCGGCCCATCATTACCTTGATTTTGGGATAGAAAAAGAGATCAAGCTGGGAAAAAGAGGGCGTCCCTTTCCTGTGTCTTCTGTATTGAGGATAGATGTTTTGAATGTTTTTAACAGCCAGAAGCCCATAT
>CAZSZS010000075.1:0-2778 GCA_964611275.1 uncultured Eubacteriales bacterium | reverse complement strand
ATACCTTTTTCGGATACAATTGCCAGCGATGGGCCCACACCTATTACCCGCCGTTTTTATGGAAAAACGAGGAAAGATACCCGCTAGATAACAAATTCGTGCCTCTGAGCACAACGCTGTCTGAAGGAGCTGACCCGAATGTAGCTGAAAGCTATTCCGATTTTTGCCTCAATAAGTACGCACCTGACCTTATGTTGGAAAAAGCTCTCGGTTTCATGGAAAAAAACAGAAACCATCCATTTTTTCTGTACTACCCTACTACAATCCCCCATGTTTCCCTTCAGGCTCCTAAAAAATACGTGGATATGTACCGCGGTGTGTTCAAGAATGAAGCTCCCTATCCGGGCGGATATTATTTTCCCTGCCAGTACCCCAGAGCCACGTATGCGGGCATGATCACACATCTGGATGACCAGGTCGGCCAAATCGTCCAAAAGCTCAAACAAATAGGAGAGTATGAAAACACCTTGATCATTTTTACAAGTGACAACGGGCCCACTTACACCGGCGGCGCAGACACCCTCTTTTTCAACAGTGCCGGGATTTTCGGTGAAGAACAAGGGAGAAGCAAAGGCTTCACATATGAAGGCGGTATCAGAATACCCTTGATCGCCAGCTGGCCAGGGGTCATCAAACCCGGAACCACTACGGATCACATCTCGGCATTCTGGGATGTGCTGCCCACTCTGTGTGAATTAAGCGGCGCCAGAGCACCGGACAGCACGGACGGCCTCAGTCTTGTACCTTTACTTACGGGAAAGGGAAAGCAAGAATCCCACGAATTTCTCTACTGGGAATTTCCCGCTTACAACGGGCAGCAGGCCGTGCGCACAGGGCCATGGAAAGGCATAAGAAAAGACATCTTTGAGGGAAACATGAAGATCGAGCTGTATAATCTGGAAAAAGATCCCAATGAACAGAATGATATCTCTGATAAATACCCGGAGGTCGTCAAAAGAATCGAACGGATCATGAAACAGCAGCACGTCCCCAGTGAAATCGAACGATTCAAATTCCCCCAACTGGGAGATTAGAGCACAGCTCCTGAATTCATTCCTTGCTTACTCATTTCTCAGTGAGTCTGCAGGATTGGACAGAGCAGCCCGTATGGACTGATAGCTCACCGTGAGAACCGCGATCCCCAATGTCACCAACCCGGTACCCAGGAATATCCAGAATTTAATATCGGTTCTGTATGGGAATTGCTGAAGCCACTGGTTCAAAATAAAATAGGAAAGCGGCCAGGCGATCACATTGGCCGCAATCACCCACTTTGAGTATTCTCTGGTCAGGAGAAGAACGATCCCGGATATTGATGCCCCAAGGACTTTACGAATACCGATCTCCTTCGTCTTCCTTACAACCATAAAAGAGGCCAATCCAAACAACCCCAGGCAGGAAATAAAAACAGACAAGGCCGTAAACACATTGATGATCCTTCCCACCCGCTGTTCTCCGCGGTAAAGGGCATCCAATCTGTCATCCATAAAGCGGAAATCGAATTCATAGTCACCGGCATACTTCTTCCAGCTGCCCTCCATGAATTGAAGAGTTTGAGGTATCTTCTCAGAGCTTATCCGCGCCATGACCGCGCTGTACCTGTCCGGATTGAGAAGGTGGATCAAGGGCTCGATCTGCGTATGCAAAGACACATAGTGAAAATCCTTGACCACTCCTATAATATGGAATTCCTCTTTCCCCAGAGTTACCCGCTTTCCTATGGGATCATCAAATCCCATCACTTTTTGTGCTGTTTCATTAATGATAATAGTGTCCCCTGAGGCATCGATCCCATAATCTTCTGAAAAATCCCGGCCTTGAACAATGCGCGCTCCCAGGGTTTCCAAATAATCATAATCCACAAAATTAGCCCGGAACAGAATATCCTTTTCAGGATCCTTGCCTTCCCAGTTCCAGCGGCTGTTCGAAAAATAAAAACCATAGGTCGGAAGACCACTCACACGCGAGACATTCAAGATATTCGGATTTTCCAAAAGCTCGTTCCTAAAAGCCTCATAATTCTTTTGTATATCGGAATTCAGATTCAATGTGATCAAATTTTCCTTGTTGTATCCCAGATCCTTGTTTTGCATAAAGTGTACCTGAGAAAAAATCACCAGGCTCCCTATAATGAGCACCACCGAAACACAGAACTGAAAAACCACCAGAACTCTTCGGAACAAAGATCTTTTTCCTGACAGGCCTCCTGATCCTTTCAAAACAGATACCGGTCTAAATCCGGACAGGACAAATGCCGGATAAATACCGGCAGTAATTCCTGTGAACACAACAAGAACTAAACAACCCAGAAGGACATCCGGCCTGATGAATAGATCAGGTGTGAATTCCTTCCTGGCCAATTGGTTAAACGCAGGTAAAAGCAGAATCCCGAGACCGACCGCTATCACCATGGAAATCAAACAGTGAAAAACAGATTCACCCATAAACTGACTGATAAGCTGGCTTCGAAAAGCCCCGACGACCTTCCGGAGCCCCACTTCCCTGGAACGAAGCAGAGATCGGGCTGTGGACAGATTCATAAAATTGATGCAGGCAATCAATAAAACAAAAAAGGCAACCGCAGAAAATATGACAATGTATTTGGCATTGCCCGTTCCAAAATAGTCATATCCGATCCCGGATGAAAGATGGATCTTGAACAGGGGCTGGAGCGAGAGCTTTTCCCAATCCTCCAGAGTCGGCTTGGCATCCAGGAAATGATAGATCTTTGCATTGACCTCTTCCATGGATGCGTTTTCTGCAAGCTGCACATAGGTA
>CAZSZS010000074.1:0-7071 GCA_964611275.1 uncultured Eubacteriales bacterium | reverse complement strand
GATTCGATTTGAATATATAGAACAAATAAAGAAATGTCAAATTGTCGTTGTTTGACAAATCAGAAAAATCAAATAGACTAAAGGATATTTTTATTTTCTCTCTTTTTGATCAGGCAGGAAAAGAGGCCTTAAAGATGAGATCAAAAACTTACAATAGCCGAAAACCGAAGGGGGTAAAATGAAAAAAACTTTAGCCGCCGTCTTAGTTCTTTTGGGAACTGCTGTTTTTTTTATTGACTGCAGCAACAAGGCTCAGGAGGAAGAAGAATATCAAATCAAAGCCAAAGGTATAGGGGATGTGATTGTTAGTCAGGTTCAAGGCTGTGTCAGCCAGTCCAAGGCCTACCGAACAGCCTGGGAATACGCAAAAGTAACAGAGATGGATTTCGATTCAGCCGTAAAAGAAATTCTATCCGGCGATATGGAAGCAAACAAACAGATGATGCTTGAGAATAAGGCCAGGATCGATAAGATGTTGGAAGGGTTGGATGGTCCCCCTGAAAAATATGATGAGGCCCATAAAAAACTCAAGGAGCTCTATGACATCTACATCAAACTTCACAAATTAGCGCTCAAACCGATGGAAGATATAGAGGAACACGAGGCTGCTGTCAATGACCTGGCCTCGCAGATATCAAAGAAAAAAAAGGAACTTGACGCAGTTCTTGCATCTTCATATTAGTGAGTTATTTGATATGATCACGGTCATAGCTTCCAGTTAAATGAAAAAACAATCTCAAAGCACAGAGCCGGAATCCCATTACTTTGAGTTCCAGGCTTCCTGGGGCCTGACCAAACATATGGGGGGGCTGGATGCCACAAGAGAGCTTATTGAAGCGTGCCGTATTGATAAGGACTCCTATGTTCTGGATGTGGGCAGCGGAGTCGGAATAACCGCCTGCATTATGGCAGAGGAATACGGGTGTAAAGTTCTGGGAATAGACCTTTCCGAGATGATGGTCAAAAGGTCCCGGGAGAGAGCGCAAAGAAAAAAGCTAGGAGACCGGGTTGAATTCAAGACCGGAGATGCTCAGGACCTTCCCTTTGACAATGAGAGCTTTGACGCTGTCATTTGCGAGTCTGTGGTTGCCTTTCCCAAGGACAAACAAAAAGTGATCAATGAGTATGCCCGGGTAACTAGGCCAGGAGGATCTGTGGGAATGAATGAGGTGACCTGGATCAAGACACCACCTCAGGAGTTAGCTTCATACCTGCACCGCGCTCTGGGTCAAGCTGAATTTTTTGATACTGAAGGCTGGAAGCAATTGCTGAAAAACGCCGGGCTCAAACACATAGAAGCTAGAGTTTGCAAAACCAATATATTGAGCCAATGGACCAGTGAAGTCAGGCTGATGAATCCCAGAGACTATTTGGGAGCATGGGGAAAATTATTCTCCCTTTGCATTAAAAGTCCTGAGGCCAGACGCTGGATAAAAGAAATAATGGTCCCCCCGAAAAGTATTTTCAAGCTCTTTAATTATTTTGGATACGGACTCTATGTAGGGGACGCTCCATAAGGTACCACCCTATATTACTTAATCTGTTAGTTATTATAAAATATTCTAGATTTTCTTCCATTTGGAATATTTCCATTTAATATACCACCGCAATTCTGCGAACGTATGTCCGTAGATGGAGGGAGTTCCTACAAAGTCGGACAAGAGAAGCTTGCATTCTGGTAGTAAGCGCCGTACGTAAGTGCAGGATTTTAGACTAGGGTGGTACCTTATGGGATGTCCCCATATTGTTTTTTTATCTCTTGACTTTATGTTTTTTTTATATAATCCTTTATGAATACTATGATTCGTATTATTCGAAAGGAATTTTATAGGAAAGGGTTAGAAAATGGATATGCTATCGAGAATTGAAGAAATCTTGCTCCTGGCTATCTGGAAACTTAAGGACAATGCTTACGGGATTTCCATAAGGGAGCAGGTAGAGAGGGACACCGGAGCCAAATGGATGTCAGGGGCGATCTATGCTCCCCTGAACAGGCTGAAGAAAAACGGATATGTCTGCACCTCACAGGCTAAAGGCTCGGCTGAAAAAGGAGGACGTCCGCGAGTCTATTATCAACTCACCAAATTGGGTAAAAAAAAATTGGCTGCTATCCAGCATGTCACACAATCCGTCTGGACAGGCGTTCCGGACCTGAAAAATGAATTTAAATCATGAATCATAGTGAACTCAAGCCACCCCGCTGGATCTTCTCTGTCCTGCGGTGGTTTGCTGACGACGAGATGTTGGCTTCTATAAAGGAAGATCTGGAGGACCGCTGCACAAAAGCATCCAATAAATACGGTTCCACCCTCGCATGGTTTTTATGTCAAGTGCAGGGGCTTTTTCTCCTCTTCTCTTTCTCGCTCGAATCATTCATATGGGGGATAACTATGTTTAGAAATTATATTAAGGTGGCATTGCGTCACATCAAACGAAGAAAAATCTATTCATTCATCAATATCCTTGGACTTACGATTGGGATGGCCTGTTTTATATTGATAGGTCTCTGGGTGAAAGATGAATTGAGTTTTGACCATTTCCATCAGAACAAAGACCGGATTTACCGCGTCCTCAACAGGCTGCAGGACGGAAATGCCGGATTTAATATCACATATGCCTTGGGACCTGCGTTAAAAGCAGAATACCCTGAAGTGGAAGACGCCTGCCGTGTTTGGGCCTGGTTCGGATCTCACGTGAAATACGAGGACAAAATTTACCCTGAAACCAATATGTACCTTTCCGATCCGAGTTTTTTCAAGATGTTTTCCTTCCCGTTCTTAAAAGGCAATCCTGAAACCGCGCTTTCCGACAGGTATTCCATAGTCATCACCGAACAAACAGCAGAAAAGTACTTCGGGGAGAAAGACCCGATCGGTAAAGTCCTTCACCTGGTTCAGATGAATCACGATTTTACAGTCACAGGTGTTATTGAAAACATTCCCATGAATTCCCATCTTCGCTTCGACTTTATTGGAAGGATCGAATTCCTGGGGGAAGACAGACTGGCCCGGTGGGAGGAATGGTCAGGTCCTAACTACATCCTTCTTAAGCCGGAAGTGTCTCCCGCAGATTTTGAGGCAAAAATCGCAGGCATATACAAAAAAAATGTCGACCCGGACGTAACGTATTTTCCTGAACTCCAGCCTCTTACCCGTATCCATTTGTACGAACTGGGGCGCCCGGGGCAGGTCAAAAAGGTCACCATGTTCTCGGTTATCGCCCTGTTTATTCTTCTTATGGCCTGTATCAATTTCATGAACCTGGCAACCGCTCAATCCTCAAGGCGCTCCCTTGAAGTAGGCATGCGCAAGGTCATCGGCGCCCAGCGGCGGCAGATCATCCGTCAGTTTCTGGGAGAAGCTGTACTTATCGCTTTTTTTGCTTTTATCATGGCTCTTATTGCTGTGGAGCTGGTTCTCCCTTCTTTTAACCGATTCACCGGAAAATCTTTAGCCCTTTTATCAGGAGCCAATATTCCTATAGTTGTAACGCTTTTACTTGTCATGCTGGGAACGGGCATTCTGGCAGGCATCTATCCTTCGCTTTTTCTCTCTTCCTTCCAGCCCGCTCAAATTCTCAAAAACCGTTTTTCGTTCAAAAACAAGGGCGGAGGCATTCGTAAAACATTGATCATAGTCCAATTCTCGATCTCAGTTGGTCTGATTATCTGTACTCTTCTGGTCTCACAGCAGCTGCATTATATCCAAAAAAGTGACTTGGGGCTTGACCGTGACCATATTATCGCAGCTTATATCTATCCGAATTTCATATCCAGATTTGAAACATTTAAGAATTCTCTCCTTTCGCAACCCGAAATAATTAATGTCACCTCTGCCGCTCAACCCCCTTTTCGTGTGGGTGAAAACATCCAGATCAACTGGGAAGGAAATCCGACTGATCAGATGCTGTCTGTGGATTACACCTGTGTGGACTATGACTTTTTTAAGACTTTCAACATCCCTATTACCCAAGGGCGCGCTTTTTCCAAAGAATATCCGACTGACGAACTAACTGCCTGTATTATCAACGAGACTGCAGCCCGGCAGATGGGAATCGAAAATCCGATCCATACGAATATTTATATGAATCACCCCGCATGGCCTGAGTCGTTTCGAAATGCCCGTGTTATCGGGGTAGTCAAAGACTTCCATTCCCGCTCCCTGCATACGAATATCCGCCCTTTTGTTTTCAGAATGTACAAGCCCTGGCACCAATATGCTTTTATCAAGATCGACGGATCACACTTGCCAAAAGCATTAGCCCATATCGAGGATTCCTATAAGACGTTCTCAGCGGGCATCCCCTTCGATTACCTTTTTCTAGATGAAGTCTTTAACCAGCAGTACACATCCGAACAGCAACTGGGAAGGTTATTCAATGGTTTCAGTTTGATCTCAATTGCCATTGCCGGTTTGGGCCTTTTTGGATTGGCGTCGTACACAACAGAGCAAAAGACCAAGGAGATCGGGATTAGAAAAATTCTAGGTGCTTCAAGCCCAAGGATAGTGGCTATGATCACCTGGGAGTTTCTCAAGTGGATCCTGCTGGCCAATGTGATCGCGTGGCCTCTGGCTTACTATGTGATGTTTAAATGGTTGCAGGATTTTGCCTATAAAATAAGCATCGGCCCCATGGTTTTTGTGGCAGCTGCAGCGCTGACGCTCGTCATAGCTGTTCTTACGGTGAGCTATCACTCCCTTAAAAATGCGCTGGCAAATCCAGTCAACTCCCTTCGCTATGAGTGATAAGACCGCATAAAGTCTCTCTTTTCCCCTATTGAGCTTGTCAACTAGAAATCACTTCTTAAAACCGATATAGGCTTCAAGCGTTTTTACATACTCTGAGAAGGCCTGTCTTCCTTTTTTGCTAATGTTGCAGGTTGTCAGGGGCTTCTTCCCTTTAAATGTCTTCTTGATAGATATGTATCCTGCCTCCTCCAGCTTGGAAAGACTCACGCTTAAATTCCCATCAGTAGTACCGATCGTCTGCTTCAAATAATTGAAGCTAGCCTCATCAACTGAAACCAATATGGACAGCACGGCCAGCCGAGTCCGAGAGTGGATAACAGGATCTAGTTCAGCCAGTTTTTCAGGAGGCATTTTTCTTACTCTGTTTCTGATATAAGGACCGGAGCGCCAGTGCCGGCATGATGTACCCGATCAATATCAGGGGAATAAAGAGAATGGCTCTGTATTCCTCTTGAAGAAAAATCATCCCCAGTGCACCTGCCCACCAGACAACTCCACACCACTTCAACAGGTTCCATTCATAGATCCCTCCCATGACATAGACCAAAACACCTGCGATGAGAGCCACCAGCACAGGGATTAACCCCCACGAATAGAGGTTCAAAACCGGAAATATAAATCCCACCAGGACAAATCCAACTCCACAAGCAATACTCAAATGAGTGGTGATTTTCTGTGAATACGACTTCACTCCTTCCCTCCGTTCAAGCTTCCCTGTGTAAATAAGAGTGAAGATGACCCCAATGGTCATAAATACAATCCAGTTGATCCAGATCCACTGATACATCTCTAAGAATACCAGAACATACATACCAATCACTCCCACCATGGCCATGATGCCCCAGACAAGGAAGAACATCCAGGAACCAGCTGTTATTTCTTTTGTTCTTTCGATCATTTCCCTAATGAATCTTATTTCATCATTAGCGTTTACTTCGCTCATATCTCCTCCTTTACACTTATATACTTTATATTTTAAAGTAGTTTAATCATAAAAGCAGTCTTTGTCAAGTGTTTTTTTTCATCAAATTATCTTATTTGTCTTTTTCTTTGGGCCTAACGCTTTGGATTGGGGGAGAAGAGCGGTTTGGGCTATAAGTTTTAGAAATAATTGGCAACAAATTTCCCCTTTGATACGTCTATATTTTTAAGATGATAAGTAACTATCTAAAAATCGCTTACCGTAACATCCTTCGCAACAAGAAATATGCTTTCCTCAATATCACGGGACTGGCAGTGGGATTGGCAGCCTGCCTCCTCATGTTCGGATTTGTTGTCCATGAGCTGACCTTTGAAAACACACATCCGCTCAAAGACCGAATATACCGGATCAACAGCCGGAATTCTGTAGCAGGGGAAACTTGGGTAAACGCTGAGGTCTGCGCTCCTATGGGTCCTGCAGTCGAGGAATCCATTCCTGAAGTGGAAGAAAGCGTCCGCCTGCTTCGCAGGTACAATCTGGTCCTTGAAGCCGAAGAGCGCGAATTCAACATGAAAAGGGTGCTTATTACAGAGCCAGAAATCTTTAATATGTTCTCTCTGCCGCTTGTGCGAGGAAGTAAGGAAGAGGCCCTAAAGAATCCCTTTAGCGTGGTTATAGACGAGACCACAGCTCGAAAGCTCTTTGGGGATGAGGATCCTTACGGACAAACGCTCCGTATGACCATAGGCAAAACCTATGATTTTAAAGTCACAGGCGTTATGAAGAATATCCCTTCCAACACAGTCATTCGAACACCTATGCTCATCTCCTTTGCCACATTAACCCAGTCTCTGCCTGAATCAACGATGAACTGGCGGAGCTGGGGCTCTTTTGTTACATTCATCCTTCTTAATGAGAACACAACGGCGGAAGGCCTGGATGAAAAGATAACGGCCCTCGCCCAGACACATCTTTCTGAAGAGACAGACAAGACCTCCTTTTGTCTCCATGCGTTAGGAAGGATTTATATTGATAACGCCCGGCACAGTTTGAATAATGACATCGCCGATTCAGGAAGCATCACACGGATTGCGGTTTTTTCCATAACCGCGCTTCTCATTCTGGTTATCGCTGCCATCAATTTCATTAATTTATCCACAGCCAAAATCTCCGGGCGCATGAAGGAAGTAGGTGTGCGCAAGACCTGCGGAGCCAACCGCCCCCAGCTGGTGTGGCAGTTTCTTATGGAATCTGTGATTGTCACTGCGGCCTCTATGATTTTGGGTTTGGTTCTCTTCACTCTGTTTAAACCGCAGCTGGACCATTATCTTGGGATGACCCTCAACATCGGGATCTTTTCAACCCCCTGGATCCTGCCGGCTGTTCTGGGCTTGATCGTTC
>CAZSZS010000073.1:0-10371 GCA_964611275.1 uncultured Eubacteriales bacterium | reverse complement strand
CGTATCGTCTACAAGATAAAGGAAAATTCTCTGTTCATTGCCCAGCTCAGGTATCACTATGAATAAAGATAATCTCTGTGTGAGAACATCTCCCTTCCCCTTTATTCGTAGCGAAGGGAATCGGCAGGATTAGTGCGGGCAGCCCGGATGGATTGAAAGCCTACGGTTGCAAGGGCGATGACAATGGCCGCAATCCCGGCTGTGATAAACACAAACCAGCTGATCCCGACTCTGTAAGGGAAATTATTGAGCCATACCTGCATGGCGTAATAAGCTGTAGGCCAGGCAAAAAGGTTTGCCAAAACAACAAGTATCACAAAATCCTTCGTCAGATGAAGAGTGATGCTTGATATCGACGCTCCTAAAATTCTGCGGATTCCGATCTCTTTGGTTCTCTGCTTGGTCGTATAGCTGGAGAGGCCAAAAAGCCCCAGACAGGCAATAAAAATAGCAATGACAGCCAGATATGAGATAACTTGTCCAGCCTTTTGTTCCTCCAGGTACATTTGTTCGAAATCCTCATCCAAAAACCTGTATTCAAACAGTCTATTAGGGAAGAAATTCTCATATTCTTCTTCAATAAAAGCAAGGGTCGGCTGGACATCCTGTGCGGAGACCTTTAAAGAAAGCCGGCCTCCGGAACTTTCTCTGGGGAGAAGCCGCAGCATGATCGGTCCGATCGTGTGATGAAGCGAAAGAAAATGATAGTCCTTTATGATTCCCACAACTGTGGCACCTCCCCATTCCCGGGACCGATAATCTATATTATACCTCAGCCTTTTTCCGATAGGGTCATCCCATCCGATTCTCTTTGCAGCGCTCTCATTGAGAATAACCGCGTTCTCCTCCCATTCTCTCATGCTTGAAGTGAAATTTCTCCCTTCCAGGATCGTCATCTCATAGGCAGGAATAAAATATTCATCGATGTAATTGACATTTATCTTCATATAATCTTTCGGGCCGGCTCCTTCCCAAGAGATGTAGCACCAGTTCGTAGAGGAGTGGGGCAAATAGTCATGCATGGCTGCTTTTTTGATGTTTGCGTTTTCCAGGAGCTTGGTGCGAAGAGTCTCGACATTTTGAGAAGGTCCCCCGGCAGGAATGACCAGCATCTGTTCACTTTTGTAACCCAGGTCTCTGTTCAAGAGATAGTTATTCTGCTGCAGGATGACGGTCGTTCCGATAATAAGTCCGATCGAAATCGAGAACTGAAAGACAACAAGGAATTTTCTCAGCAGAGTGTTCCGCGCTCCCGAAGAGATTTTTCCTCTCAAAACCTGAACAGGGCGGAAAGAAGAAAGGACAAATGCCGGATAAAATCCGGATAAAATACTGATGATAACGACCAAAATAACAAGCCCAATAGTGAGAAGCCAGTTATCCAACAGGTTCAGGCTCAGCTGCCTGTTGACGATCTGGTTGAATTCCGGCAGCAGGAACAGTGCCAGAATAACAGCAAGAACCATGGCTAAAGCCACAGTGAGGAAAGATTCTCCGAGAAACTGCTTGACCAGGGTTGTCCTTTGGGCTCCGACCACTTTACGGAGCCCAACCTCCCGGGCTCTGTCAGCGGCCCTGGCTGTTTCCAAATTTATGAAATTGATACAGCCGATCAGGAGGACAAAGATCGATACGGCCGCAAATATGATAAGGCTGTTGATGCTCCCAACAACAGCAAATTCGAAGTTCACATCAGCATAAAGATGAATCTTTTCAAGAGGCCGGAGATAGAGCTCGTTTCGGCTTCTATCCCCCTGATGTTTCTTCAGGAAATATCGGATCTTTTCGTTCGTTTCCTCAAAAGATTTTTCAGGATTCAGCTTGACATAGAGAGGCACCCAGTTGTCGAACCATCTGGTAAAAATATTTTCATCCATGGTGGAAACAGAAATGAGTCCGTCGAACCGGAGATGAGAGTTTTTCGGGACATCCGCGATCACTCCGGTGACTTTGAAATCATCGCTGTTGTTCACCCGGATAACCTGATCCAGGGCTTCCTCAAAGCCAAACAAACGCCTAGCTTCGGTTTCGGTAAGCACCATGGAATTAGGATCTTTAAGTGCTGTTTTTATGTCTCCTTGAATCATGGGAAAGGTAAAAATCTGCAGAAAAGCGTTGTCAACAGCATAAACCCTTTCTATTTCGAACTTCCGGTTGTCATAAGTGGTGACAAGAGGATTTCCCCAGTTAATGAACCTGGTTACTTCCTCAAATTCAGGGATGTCGGCCTTAAAAGCCCCGGAAAGGGGAGTCGGACAACCAGCGGACGGCTCTGAACCTGATTCATGGGCTAGGATCTGTTCCACCCGGAAAATCTGATCAATGTTTGTGTGGAACCTATCGAAACTGAGCTCGAACTGGATGTAAAGAGCGATCAGAATAAAGAGAGCCAGGCCGATCGCCATCCCTGCAATATGAAGAAAGGAAAATCCTTTGTGTTTCCTTATATTCCGAAAGCCGATTTTAAAGTTATTTCTGAACATTTCAATACTCCTGTGTATCAAATTTTTAAGAAATGCCGGGAGAAGAAGGATAATCTGAGCCCAAAAGAAAAGACACGCCCGAAGACGTCCTTTTTCATCGGCAATCCCATGGAATCTCTCCTCAAAATCTCCCATGGCTGAGTAGCGTGTATCGGAGTCGATCATGCACCCAAGAAGCCAGGCCAGAAAAAATGGAGGTGATTTCCGCTTCATCTCATTCAGCCTTTAAAGGGAGGAAGTGAAGACCAGATGATTTCATTCAACCGCTTTACAGCGATAAGCGCCTGCTGGCCTTCATGCGTCAACCTGTAATATATTTTCCGTCTTCCTCCTCGTTCAGGTGTGGGTTCCCCCTCTATGGACTCGACAAGGCCGTTTTTGAGAAGGCGTCCCAGAGATGCATAGATAGAGCCGGTCAGCCAGGATTTTCCTGTTGCCTTTTTGACTTCTTCAAGAATAGTGATACCGTAGGCATTGGACTGAAGTCTCCATATACTGAGGAGGATGATCTCTTCTAATCGGGAAAGAAATCTCATCGCATTCTCCTTTTATATATGTATACGTTTGTTGGACAAATAAGTTTACCTGCCTCTTGAAATATTGTCAAATTTTAATTTGACAAAGCATATCCTGAATCTTTAAGGATATCCATCACTTGCGTATTGCCTCAAGCTCATCTCAGTATCGGAGCTGAGGCAATGGATTGCTGGTTGACTGAAACGTATTGTGTGTATATTATGATTTCAAAATGCCTCAAAGGCTGAAAGCCAGTTAATCTGCAGATGAGACTATGGTCGGTTCATCCGAAGTATCTTGATGCCAAAGGACTTGTTGCGCTCTGGCGTGAGAGCCTGCTCGCCCAGAAAATCCTGGAGGGCGGCACACTCCACTACAGGAACCATCCCCAATTAGCCCGTTTCCGTGCGGCACCGGATCCGCTCTCCGCAATAAGAACCTACCTGACACATGTAGCCTCAGAGGCACGAAACCGTGGATATCACTTTAATGAGGAGAATATCGGACCGGTATCGAAGACCATGCGCCTTCCGGTGACCTCCGGACAGATGGAGTATGAAAAACTTCATCTCCTCGGCAAACTGAGGAAGCGGGATCCGGACAAATACCAAGACCTGGCACTTCACGAAAAGATAGAGCCACATCCGCTCTTCACCCTGGTCCACGGCCCGATTGAGCCTTGGGAGAAAACATGTTAGATAAGACTTTAAATGACCTTTTTTGGGAGGTACGATGAAAAATATCCTATTGATACTCGTCATTTCTATCATTGTTTTAATGTTTCTTGGATGCCCCCCCTCGAATGAAAGCACATCCCCAGATAAATTACCTGCTCTGGACGAATTGCCCGATAATTACCTGAAGTTCACATTAGAGAAAAAAAATGACCGGTTTGAAGGACAAAGTGAACAGCTTGAAGGATTTCAAATTTCTATGAATATCCCCCCGGGACTTTTAAAAGAATCGAGCAAGGAGGATTTAATCTTACTCGTTAAAAATCAGGAAATAACAGGCACTCTGATATATCCTAATGGCAGGACAAGCGAGATAAAATATGAAGCTGTCCGCCATAGAGAGACAGAAGATATCTATATGAAAACAACATTAGGTTATTTTCTTTGGGAATATGCTGCCGTACAGGATCATGAGATCGCCTTTATTATCAACTGGTGGTACTGCCCTCCGGCCCAAAAAGTCGACTTGGATATTCTCAATAGGGCCGAACAACTCCTTGCAAACCCGTCAAACTGGCATAAGCACGATGATAGAAAATGTGAAGATGACATCAAAAGCAATAAATGGAGTCTTTTCTGTGCCTTAAAACACGCTTCAATGGAACAAAGGGGAGAGTACAACCATCATAATACCGCCATGCAAACCGTGAGATTCGTCATAGATAACCTAATCCCCGATCATGGATTCGAGCACACATTGATGGATTTCAACAATGCCCCCTCCACGACCCATAAAGTCATTTTAAATGTCCTTCATACGGCTGAGGAAAGAATCAGCAAAGAATTGAAAGACTCGAAAAATCAAATTCTCCCTCCCTTTACTTTGCCCCAAACTTCATCATGAATTTTCGGAACTTTATAAGAGGGACAATCCTTTTAGGCGATGTGTAGCTGACCGGCTTTTTGTCTATGCATGACATCACACTATCAACCGCTTTTTCAACGCTCATCATAAACGGCTTGATATCCCCCTTGGCCATTTTCGTATCGACAAAGCCAAAACGCAGGTTGGTTACAAAGACACCCATGGGCTTCAAAGCCAGGGCCAGCCCTCCAAGATAATTCGACAAACCTGCTTTGGAGGCATGATAGGAAGGGGCCTCGGCTGAAAAAAGCTCATCGGCCAGGCTGGATACTCCGATAAAATGCCCCTGTTTTCTTTTAACCATCTGAGGGATCACGGCGGCCGCTGTTCTGACCATCCCGGTCAGGTTAACATCAATGATCCGGGCTTCAGCGCTCATATCCAGGGGATCCAGAAGCTCCCCGATCCCCACAAAGTAGATACACAGATCCGGAGGACCTTGCTTCACCAGTTCATCCATCAACTCTGGATACCTGCTGTCACTCACATCTGCGACTCGGTGCTTGTATGTCGGGCCGGATAGGGGCGATTCGCTTCTTGAGATGCCAGTGATATCCCACCCGGCCGCAAGCAGCCTTTTTGTTGCCTCCAATCCTATCCCATCGGAATTACCAACAATCAAGGCTCTGGATTTCATTTGTTTTTCTCCTTCTTTTTCTATGCCTTTTTATGCTGGATAACGCTCAGGCTCGCCCTGGGAAACGAAGCGCTTTGCCCTTAGGCCTCAATATCAGACCACACAGCATATTCATTGCCGCCGGGGTCAGTGAAATGGAAACGCCGGCCACCAGGAAAAGAGAATATCGGCTTCACAATCTTTCCTCCTGATTTTTCGACCTTACCCAGCGTTGCCTCGAGATCGCTGCTGTAAAGAATAACAAGGGCGCTCCCTTTGTCTGTACTGGCAACCATATCAGATTTGAAAAATCCGCCATCTAATCCTGCATTCTCAAAAGCCGTATATTCAGAACCATAATCAACAAAAGTCCAACCAAAGACTGATGAGAAAAATTTCTTTGTAGCCTTGATGTCCCTTGAAGGAAATTCTACATAATTGATCTTTCCGGTTTCTTTCATACTTCACTCCTTGAGTAGTTAACTTCTAATATACACCATGCCCTCTTTAAAACAAACCTCCCGAAATTAATATCATGTGATTTACGGAACCATCAAACTTTTACTTGACCAAAGAGGGATTCAAAATTAAAAATAAAGACAAACAATTCCAAAAATGTTTAGGAGGGCATATATGAAAAAATCATGGGTCACACTCATTGTTTTCTTTATGCTGGCCACACTGCTGGTGTACGCCGCCGAAGAAAAGCTTTTTAATGGTCTTTATCTGAATCTGGGCAATCTGGCACGGCTGTCCCATGCCAAATCCCGTTCCATAAGTCCTGAAAACTTTACAGGGGACAAAGGGAAAGGGGGCATGTCAGTGGACGGGCTGGCCAAGAATGCGGCCCGGGACCTGGGCCAGGGATGGAAGGTCTCCCCCTTTATCCAAATCCAGCCGAAGGAGACCTTTGTCCTGGCTGATATCAAAGGGCCGGGAGCCATCCAGCAGATATGGATGACCCCTTCCGGAAACTGGCGGTTCTCCATATTGCGGTTTTACTGGGACGGGGAGAAAGAACCTTCTGTGGAAGTCCCGGTGGGCGACTTTTTCGCAAGCGGATGGGGAGAATTCGCCCAGGTCTCATCCCTTCCCATCTGTGTGAATCCGGGCAGCGGCCTGAACAGCTACTGGGTCATGCCTTTCCGCAAGTCATGCAAGATCACCATGGAAAACATAAATGACGAGAAAATGACCCTCTACTACCAAATCAACTACACCCTGACCGATGTGCCCGAGGATGCCGCCTATTTTCACGCCCAATTCCGTCGCACCAATCCTCTCCCTTATAAATCCGACTACACTATTGTGGACGGGATCAAAGGATGGGGACACTATGTGGGGACCTATATATGCTGGCAGTCCAACAACACAGGCTGGTGGGGAGAAGGCGAGATCAAATTCTTTATTGACGGAGACAAAGAGTTTCCGACCATCTGCGGCACGGGAACCGAGGACTATTTCTGCGGTTCATACTGTTTCACAAATAAAGGGAAATATAAGGAATTCACAACGCTCTATGCCGGAATGCCTCAAGTCATAACACCTGACGGAATGTGGCAGTCCCAGCAGCGCTTCGGCCTCTACCGCTGGCACATCATGGATCCGGTGCGGTTCGAGGGAGACCTGAAGGTCACGATCCAAGCTCTGGGATGGCGCTCGGGAGGACGGTATCTTCCTCTTCAGGATGATATTTCATCCGTGGCTGTCTGGTACCAGCAGGAACCTCACGCCACATTCCCCCCACTCCCCAGCAAAGATGAATTGGAGATCATATAGCCATACTGAAAGAAGATCACTTTTTTAGTTAATCCGGATAATTGAGTTCCAGCCATCATTGGAGTCCTGACAGCCTCTTCATTCATGTCTCAAACATTCCACAGGATTGACAGCGGCCGCCTTGATGACCAGGAAGAGAACCGTAGCCATCGCTACAGCCATTGAAATGACTGCGGATAAAAGTAAGTATTTTATCCCGATACTGATCCTGTAAGGAAAATTCTGTAATACTTTTTGCATGATGATCCATACGAGGGGCCAGGCTATCACATTGGCGAGAGCGACTAAAATCATATACTCCTTCATGATCAAGTACATCACACGGTAGATTCCGGCACCGAGTACTTTACGGATCCCGATCTCTTTTGTGCGCCTGTTGATCATATTGACCGTTAGTCCAAAAATACCAAGGCAGGCTATAAAAATCGCAAGTACGGAGACATATCGAATAATGGCGCTCCAACGTTTTTGTGATTTATACAGGTTTTCAAGAGCATCGTCCTGAAAATAATGGACAAAGGGTTTGTCGGGCTGCACTTCTTTCCAGGCTTCTTCCAAATGACGCATTGTGGACGGAATATTTTTTGTATCTATCTTGACCAGAATCCGAGTGAATGGACTAACCGGCCTCAAGTGAAATATGGCCGGGAAGATTTCATGGCTCAGCACGCTGAAATGGAAATCCTCGAGAACACCGACAATCTGTGTCTGGTTCAGATAGTCCGGTATCCCCAGCTTGTCTATGATCTCCTGATCAATGAGGATGCCCGATTCAAGTTCCAGCCCTAATGCATTGATGAATGATTGATTCACAAGGGCCTCATTGGGAGGGTTGTCGGCATTCTGGATAAAATCCCTCCCTTCAGTCACATGCAAACCCAACGTTCCCGCAAAAAGGGAATCGACCATATTGTAATGACAATCGATGCCTTCGGGATTGCCGGATCGAGGATAGCGGTCAAGTCCAAAGGGGGCATTGCAGGCCGAAACGGCTTTGATATCCGGGTAAATCGCTATTCTGTTTCTGAAGGTAGTTAAAAGCCGTTGTGATTCCTGAAAAGTCCGCTCTTGCGTCCTGACAGCAACAAGACCCTTTTTTTCATATCCGAGATCTTTATTGATGAGAAAAGACAGCTGATCACTCAGGAGCATTGTAGAGAGAACCAAGCTCACGGAAAGTACGAATTGAAAAACGACCAAAGCTTTAGTGACGCCGCTTTTCATTCCATGGACCAATCGCCGTTTCATGATCTCAACAGGCTGAAAACCGGCCATGATAAACGCGGGGTAGCTGCCGGCAAGGAATCCGGTCACAACCATAAGAACAGCCACTGATGCCAGATTCTGCATTTTGAGCAGCGCATCGGCATTTAACATCTTGCCAGAGAGAGAATTGAATGTGGGAAGGAGAAGCAGTGTCAGCAAAATCCCTCCCCCAAACGCCGCGAATGTCATCATCAGTGATTCTCCCCAAAATTGGAAAACCAGCTGTTTCTTTTCAGCCCCGATAACCTTTCGTATCCCGATCTCATTTGAACGCGTTGAGGACAGGCCTAAACTCAGGTTTGTAAAATTTATACATGCAATAAGCAGTACCATGACGGCAATGCCCATAAGAATATAAATGGAGGCCATCCCCCTGCCATGGTATACGCCGACATCGAGATAAATATCCTTTATCGGTTGGAGATAGAAGGAAAAAGGATTGCCCTCTCTGGACCAACCTTTGGCCTTCCATCTTTCAATGTTCGAGGCAAAGTACTTCCGCGTGAATGGATGAAATCTTTGTTCAACCCGTGCGGCTGACACACCCTCTTTCAATTGAACGAATATCGGAGTGCCCCACCAGCCTGCTGCATAGGTTTGTAACAGATCCGGTCGGCCGTATGCCCACGGCAGGTTGGATATATGAATCAGGATCTCAAATTGGATGGATGAGTTCTCTGGCGGATCTCCCGAAACTCCTGTTACAATAAAATCTCTCGTTTCCTTTCCAAAGGCGACCTGTATTGTTTTCCCGACCGGATCTCTGTTCCCAAAATACTTTACAGCACAGCTTTGAGAGAGGACAACGGCATCTCTGGAGGAAAGAACTGATTCGGGGCTTCCTTTAAAAAGAGGAAACGAGAACATCTGAAAAAATGATGCATTTACAAGATGAATACGCTCACGAAATATCTTATCCTGATAGCGGACGACACCTGTACTTGGAGCAAATAATGTTTGATACTTGATGTCCGTAAAGAACTCTGTCAAGTCCTCTGCCATGGCCGGAACCATATCCGGATCACGATGACGAATGCTTCCATCAGAATTATCATACAAAACCCGCGTGACACGGAACAGCGTATCCTGATTTTCATGGAATCTGTCATAAGAAAGCTCATCGGATACATAAAGAACCGCCAGGAGGCAGCAGCTTATCCCAAGCATCAATCCGCTGACATTGATAAATGTCATCAGTTTCTTTCTCGTCATATTCCGAACGGCAACTTTCAGATAGTTTAAAAGCATGCTAAGACTTCTTTGCATAGAAGTGATGACCAGCCCGGGTAAGGACCTGATGAACTGACTCCAGAACCAGCAGCGGGCAGCCTTCAGGTCTTTTTTAATGAGGAGCTCCCCATATACGGATGATACATATTCTTTAAAACTCTCCTGCTCTTCCTGATCCATAAATCCGAGAAGAAAATTCAAGGCTTTCTTTGGAGGATAGGCTTTCTTATTCATCGGTCTGGTTGCTCCGGGCTAATGAAGAGATAAAATCCTTCCACAGGCTCTCCTGCATGTTCCAGGACTCCTCCAGAGTCTTGATCCCTTTTTGTGTAACCAGATAGTACCTGAGTGCCTTTCCGCCCCGGACATGTTTGGGGTCTCCCTTGAAGCTTTCAATAAAGCCTTTTCTCTTCAGTTTATCCAGGGCCATATAGAGCGAGGCAATGGCCCAGTCTTTTCCAGTCTTATCGAGCAGATATTTGCGGATATCCATCAAGCAGGCCGGGCCGTTCTGATGGAACACAGCCAGCATGAAAAGCTCCTCTAATTTGGTTAAAAAAGCCATTTTTTTTCTCCCGGTGACAGCATCTTTTTTTTAACGTCGATTCAAAATCTCACTCATATTATTAAATAATTTAATTATATATTAAGACGCTTAAAAAGGCAAAAAAGTTTACATTTATTTTAAAAATTTTGTGAAAAAGAGGGTTTTTAACTAACCTGAACTATCCAAAAACACTTTTTTATTCATACTTCAACGATTCGACCGGATTTTTCGAAGCGGCTTTTATGGACTGGTAGCTCACTGTAAAAAGCGCTATGAGCAAAGCGATGACCCCCGCACCAAAAAACATCCAAAGCCCAATGTGCGTATGATAGGAA
>CAZSZS010000072.1:0-11750 GCA_964611275.1 uncultured Eubacteriales bacterium | reverse complement strand
GGCTTTTTCACTTAATAAACGAGTGAGAGAGCCTTTGCCGGCACCTATTTCTATGATCAGGTCCTTTTTTTGGGGCGCTATGCAGTCCATGATCTTTTTGAGCGTGTAGGGATTGGTCAGAAAGTGCTGGCCCATGGCTTTCCTGCGATTTTTTTTCACGACTTTATTTTATGATTATTTCCTCTTCTAATCCACCTGAGATTTTTTATTTTAAAAGAGCCACCTTTAAATTTTTATTTGCAATTAAAAAAAAATATAATATGGTTATAAAAGGGGTTAATTTCATTTAAAAAGAATATGAGATATATAGTTTTAATAAATATCTTATTATTATTGTTTTTTAATCTCGGGTTCCAAAATATCCAGCATGAAGCGGTGGCCATTAACATCGAGGTCCCTGTCCGTGTCTATAAGGGAGATGCATTCATAGACAGCCTGACCATTGATGATTTTGAAGTCTACGAGGATGGCATTTTACAAAAGATCGAAGCGGTTTATCTCATAACAAAGACAGAAGTCCAGAGAAAAGAAAAAGCAGCGGAGATAGAAAAAATCCCTGTTCCCGAGGTTTCGAGGTGTTTTGTACTTGTATTCGAAGTTGTTAACTGGCTTCCCCGGATCAATGATTTGATCGATTATTTTTTCAATACGGTTTATCAACCTGGAGATTACTTGATCGTAACAAGCCCTGTTAAATCCTATAATCTGAGTGAAAGAGCTTTGAAGCAGATGCCTAAAGACCGGATCGGCAGGCAATTGAAGAGCCTTTTAAGGAAAGACATCATAGAAGGAAATATGGGATACAAAAGTCTTATGCGGGATATCATTTCTTTTGAAGGTCTGACGGGAAGAACAAGCCTAATGCTCGTTCAAGATATGTTCAAAAGGCTTAGAGATTATAAATATTTTGATGAACATAAAATGGAAAATGTTTCAAATTTTCTTAAGCACATTCAAGGGCAGAAGCAT
The DNA here is from genome assembly GCA_964611275.1 of uncultured Eubacteriales bacterium. Lineage (GTDB taxonomy): Bacteria > Acidobacteriota > Aminicenantia > Aminicenantales > Aminicenantaceae > WJMT01. Next base: position 10,781 of record CAZSZS010000072.1, on the reverse strand, counting down.
ATCTTTCTTTTCTATCAAAAAGAGGAGATTCCCGTGCCTACAGAAATTGAGGAACTGGAGACGCTTGAAAGCATCCCCTTTGATACAAAAAAAATAAAACAGATCTTTGCTGATTCTGAAATAACCACTCATTTTATATTCTTAACAAAGGAGTTGGTAGGTACGCTTGATATGGAACAGATGGGGGGACTGCATATGTCTTTATCAGACGTCTCCATGGATGTATTCAGTGCGTTTCATGAAATCGCCAGAACCACAGGAGGCGAAACCTATGTCTCAGCCAACGCCTCCTTGGCCTTCAAGCGTGCTTCAGCCGCATCTGAAAACTATTATCTTCTCTACTACACTCCCAAAGATTACAAAGCGGATAATAAGTTCCACAAGATAGAAGTGAAAGTCAAAACAGGCCGCTTCAGGATCACACACAGAGCTGGATACATAGCTGATTGATTTATGAGAGATTTGTCCGATCCCAAGATTCCAAACAAAATTGACATCTGCTTAACATATGTCAACTTTAATGCTATATTGTTGGCATCTTAACGCTAAAGGATAAAAATATTAAATATGGACGATTGTTTGTTTATCAAGATTACTTGAAACTTTTTAAGTAAATTATGAAATTAAGAAAAAGTTATTATTTACTGTTATTCACTTGCTTTTTATTAATATGGGGATGCAATCAACAAAAAAATAAAGTCATTGAAACACTAAGCGGTGAAAAAATTAATTGTAAAGCCGTAGACGATTTTCTCAAATCGCAAATGGATTCTCTTGAAATTACGGGATTGTCAATGGCCATAATTAATAATGCCGAAATTGTTTATCACAGAACTTTAGGATATGCAAACATTGATTCTCTTTCAATCGTAACAGAAAAATCTTTGTTTGAAGCAGGTTCGTTATCTAAACCCTTATTTGCATATTTCGCTTTAAAATTGTCCGAACAAGGTGTTTTTAACATAGATACGCATCTGTACAAATATTTGCCATATCCCGATATTGAATATGATGAAAGATATAAGTTAATAACAGCCAGAATGGTATTAAGCCATACCACAGGTTTTCCAAATTGGAGAGCTTTTAATCCTGATGGGAAACTTGATATAAAGTGTACTCCCGGCACGGAGTTTTATTACTCCGGCGAGGCCTATTTATATTTGTCAAAAGTAATAGCACACCTTACAAACAGAACGTTGAAAGATCTGGATGATTATTTTCAAAAAATTGTTGGTAAGGAAATAGGTCTTAAAAACTCTTATTATTCTACAAATGATTATTTAGTAAAACACAAAGTGAAAGGTCATATTGATGGAAGACCTGTTGATGAACCTTCTTATTATGATTTGGAAAATTTTGGCGCAGCAGGTTCCCTTCATACTGAAGCCATAGACTATTCAAAGTTTTTAATTGCGATTATGAATGAAAAGGGATTAATGAGAGAGACTTTCAAGGAAATGTTTACCGAACATATTCCGGTATCAAATGAAGAGGTCTATATTTCATACACAGACAGTGTAGCCTGGGGTTTAGGGTTTGGAATAAAGGACTCTCCTTATGGAAAGCTGTACTTTCATGAAGGACTTAACCATGGTTTTCAATCCTATTTTATAATAGACAAGGAAGATAAGCGTGGATATGTATTCTTTACAAATTGCCAAAATGCAGATGACTTCATAAAAAATTTGGAGATCTTTCTTACTAACGGAATGATTGAGGATCAAAATGTTTTTCTTAAATAATCTTTTTTGGGGCTTGATAACGATAACCAAACACTAAAATATTTTTTTGCAACCTTTTTTACTAAAATTTCGTAATAATATACAGGAGAGTTAAAATGGAAGTCTTATCACGGGCAGATGAGATACTGCTGTTGGCCATTTTCAGGCTTAAGGACAACGCCTATGGCGTCAGCATCGTCAAGGAAGTGGAGCAGCGAACAGGGAAAAAACTCAAGCTGGGAGGACTCTGGGTCTCGCTGGATATACTGGCCAAAAGAAAACTGGTGGAAAAAAATTTGGGAAACCCAACCCCAAAAAGAGGAGGGCGCAGCAAAATCTACTACTCTCTGACTCCCGCCGGACTCACAGCCCTAGAAAGGGTGAATGAATTCAACCGATCTCTTTGGAAAGGGATAGGAGAAATTATCAAGGACTCAAAGGCTTAATGGGAAACAACAGCTATCCAAAACCTCCTCGCGTGCTTGCAAAGCTTTTTGAGCTTATCGCCAAGTCTAAGGAACAGCAGACAATCTCCGGTGACCTCAATGAGATGTTTGCCGACCTGGCTCAAGAAAGAGGGCGCCTCAAGGCTATCTTGTGGTATGGCGGCCAGGTCCTGGGCGGCTGCCCTCTGCTCTTATTCAATTCTCTTTACTGGAGGGTGATTATGCTTATCAATTATCTGAAAATTACGATCCGCAATATCCACAGACACAAGGCGTATTCCATTATCAACATAGCCGGCTTGGCCATCGGCATAGCCAGCTGTATGATGATTATGCTTTGGGTTCAGGATGAGCTGAGCTATGACCGCTTTCATGAACAAGCCGATTCTCTGTATGTGGCCACCTTCAGCAACGGCAGCTTGGTCACACCCACAGCTCTTTCAGGATTTATGAAGGCAGAGTATCCAGAGGTGCTTCATACCTCGCGTTTTGAAGGTATGGGAAGCAGCCTTTTGAAATACGAAGATACGGAGATCAATGAAACGGGTGGCGTTATGGTTGACCCGGACTTTGTCAAAATGTTTACCATCCCATTCCTTGGGGGCAATCGAGAAATAGCACTTGACGATCCCCGTTCCATCCTCATTTCGGAAAAACTCGCCCTCAAGTACTTTGGGAATAAAGACCCCATCGGTGAAACGATGACCTTTGAAACCAGGATTGACTTGAAAGTCACCGGCGTATTCGAGGATTACTCCTCCAATTCGCACATCGAGTTCGAATACATACTTCCTCTGGCCTTATCGAAACTCTGGAACCGGGACCTGAACACCTGGGAGGTCAACAACATCAGGACTTACGTGCAGCTCCAAGAGGGAATTCCTGTCAAGTCTGTGGACTCAAAAATATCTGACGTTGTTGAAAGACACCGGCCACAGGACCAGCGTCCTTTATCACTGCAGCCGGTCACACAGCTGCGTTTGAACCCGTACCGCGGCCGCGGAACCCTCACCTACGTCTACCTGTTTTCAGCCATGGCCTTCTTTATCCTGCTCATAGCCTGCATAAACTTCATAAACCTGACTACGGCTAAGTCTTCAACCCGAACCAAGGAAGTGGGTGTCCGGAAGACCGTGGGAGCCAGTCGAGCCCACCTGATCCAGCAGTTTTTCGGGGAATCCCTGTTCCTAACCCTGATCGCCACTGTGGTGGGCATCGGGCTTGCCGTCCTTCTCCTGCCGAGGTTCAACACCCTGAGCGGCAAAACCTTCACCTGGGAAGTCCTTCTCCAGCAGGCTGTCGTATTCGGCGTTTTTTGCATTCTCCTCCTTACGGTTTTGATCGCCGGCAGCTACCCGGCGCTTTTCCTTTCGCGTTTTCATCCAGCCAGGGTGCTGACAGGCAAACTGAGAACCGGGATGAAGGGCGGAATGTTAAGAAAAGTCCTGGTTGTCGTGCAGTTTTCCCTGTCTGTTTTTCTTGTCCTCGGGACTGTGATGATCTACAGGCAGGTTCGCTTCATGCAGGAACATGACGTGGGGTATGACCGAGAGCACGTTGTGATCTTCGGTATCAGCGGCCGCATCCTTCAAAACAGGGATGCCTTCAAGACCGAGCTTCTGTCCAACTCTGGTATCCAGCATATGACACTGGTGGATATCGCTCCCTACAGGTGGCAGTCGAACGCAGGAGTGGGAGATGTCCACTGGGAAGGCAAGACGAATCAAGAGGTCAAGATGGTCATGACCTCTGTGGACTATGACTTCCTCGATACATTCGGATTGGAGATGATCGAGGGGCGCTTCTTCTCTAAGGAGTATTCCACGGATGCGGCCGGATCCTTTGTCGTCAACCAGGCAGCTGTGAAGGCCATGGAAATGGACGATCCAATCGGTAAAGAGCTCAAAGTCTGGGATTATAAGAGGCAGATTATCGGTGTGGTGAAGGATTATCACTTCGAGTCCCTCCGCAACCCGATCATCCCCATGGCCATGAGGATAGACCCCAATTGGTACCAGCAGGCCTGCGTCCGGATCTCTCCTCACCGTGTGAGTGACACCCTGGCGTTCATCGAGAATAAGTGGAAAGAGCTCCACCCGAGATACCCGTTCGAGTACCGGTTCCTGGACGATACGCTCAACAGCCTGTATCGATCCGAGCAGAGCATCGGGGCTGTTGTGACTGTCTTCACCGCACTGGCCCTTTTCATCTCCTGCCTGGGAATATTCGGATTGTCCTCCTACATCGCTGAACAGCGCACCAAAGAAATCGGCATAAGAAAAGTACTTGGCGCCTCTGTTTCGAGCATTGTTAGGTACATGTCCAAGGAATTTGTTTTTCTCGTGACCATCGCTAATTTCGTCGCATGGCCCCTGGCTTATTTTCTGATAAACCAGTGGCTGCAGAGGTTCGCCTACCGGATCGCTATGGGCTGGTGGACATTTGTCCTGGTGGGAATAACGATCTTTGTTCTGTCTCTTTTAGCGATCAGCTGGCAGATCATCCGGGCGGCCACAGCCAATCCGGTGAACTCTCTGCGGTACGAGTGAGATTGAAGTCCCGTCTTAATAAGCGCTGGGGCAGGTGGTCTATCAATGCGGAAAGCACAGTTCTGAGACAGAGTCTATGGATTATCTGGAGTTTATAGCCCTGGTGACCTCTATTCTTTCTATGCCTCACTGAGAGTGATTTTCTGATATTCTCTTTTTTTGTATCTTGTTGCCAGACGTATTTTTAGTGTGTATTGTTAATGAGGAAGCAAAAATAGAATATTTTCATGGCAACCTTTTCAGTGTTCTCTCCGTATATATATATGTATCGGATTTCGATAAATGTAAAAAAGGCCTTAACACAAAGCAGCAATGAGTGAACCAAAAAAATCTCCCCGACTTGCAGAATGGATCCTCAAAATCATGCTCCGCCGGGACGAGCAGTGTGAAAAATTGGGAGACTTTGAAGAGGGATTTCAGTATGAACGCCAAACAAGAGGCACAAAAAGAGCTCAACTGTGGTATTGGTCCCAAACGTTCAAAGCCATCCCTCTTAGTGTTAAAAATATTGTATACTGGAGTTTGGAAATGTTAAAAAATTATCTTAAAATCGCTTTGCGTCACATCAAAAGGCACAAAGCATACTCATTTATCAATATCACAGGGCTGGCCGTAGGGATCACCTGCAGTGTTCTCATGCTCATGTGGGTTCAGGATGAGCTCAGCTTCGACCGGTTTCATCAAAACGCTGCCGAGCTTCACCGGATCCTGCTCGATCCCCAGGAAGCAGCCACCACACACGAAGCCGTATCTCCCCCAATTTTAGCAAGAGAGATGAAAGAGGAGATTCCTGAAGTGGTCAATGCGACCAGAATCACGCCCCACGGACAAATGCTTTTCACTTTCGAGGATAAATCCTTCAACGACCAACGCGGACTTTTAGCCGATCCTTCCTTTTTTGAGATGTTTGACTTTCCTTTTATTCAAGGAGATCCATCGTCCGCATTGACCGAGCTGAACTCAATTGTTCTCACTCAGAAAGTGGCTCACAAGTTTTTCGGGGATGACGATCCGTTGGGCAAGACAATCACAGTGAATAACAATAAGGATTATACGGTAACCGGAATCATCGCCGATGTCCCCGCCAATTCACACCTGCAGTTCGATTTTGTCCGACCGTTTAAGCTTTTTGGGGAGTCGGGACGGGACCTGGATAGCTGGGGAGATGTCTCTTTCTACACCTATGTCCAGCTGCAGGGGGGAGCCTCTGTCCAAGCGGTCAACAACAAACTCAAGGAGATGGTCGAGAGGGACGACCCTGGTCACAATATGTATTACCTTCAACCGCTGATTCGGATCCACCTTCACTCGAATTTTAATTTCGATTTTGCCTCTCACGGTAATGTCATCTATATCTATATTTTTACTGCAGCGGCTCTTTTTATCCTTTTGATCGCCTGTATCAATTTTATGAACTTGGCTACAGCCAGATCAGCAATTCGAGCCAAAGAAGTGGGGATGAGGAAAGTCATCGGGGCCCACAAGTCAGACATCATCAAGCAGTTTTACGGAGAATCTATCCTCTCCTCGTTGTTCTCGCTGGCCATCGCTTTTGTTTTGATCCTTCTTTTGTTGCCCGCCTTCAACAATCTTTCCGGAAAAGAGCTGTCTTTTAGCCTGTCCGAAAATACTGAATTGATTCTGGTTTTATTGGTCATCGGGGTTTTTACAGGCATCCTCTCGGGCAGCTATCCGGCTCTCTTTCTCTCAGCTTTCCGTCCGATTTCAATCTTTCGCGGGGCTTTTCGGTCAGGAATTCGCGGAGCCGGCTTTAGGAAAATTCTTGTAGTTACCCAGTTTTCCCTGACAATCATCTTGATCATCGGGACTCTGGTCGTACACCGACAGCTCAGTCATATCAGGGGGAAAAACCTTGGCTACGACAAAGAACACCTAGTTGTGTTTGCCCAGCGGGGAGAAATGAGGGAAAACTCCGATACGGTCAAAACTGAACTGCTCAGAAATCCAGATATTTTTAGTGTTACTTTCAGTTCCAGTCTTCCAACCCATATCGGAAGCGGCACATCGGGGGCTTGGTGGGAAGGCAAAGAACAGGGCATCCGGGTGCAGATGCAGATCAACTCTGTCGATTATGACTATATGGACACAATGCGGATGGAAATGGTCCAGGGCCGGTTTTTTTCGAGAGATCACTCCTCGGATAATAAGGCTTTTGTGCTGAATGAAGCAGCCGTTAAAGCGACAGGAATGGAATCTCCCCTAGGGAAGGGATTCCGTGCATTCGGTATAGAAGGTCCCATCATCGGTGTTATCAAAGACTTCCACTACAAATCCCTCCACACCAAAATCGAGCCTCTGATTTTGTTGATTGCTCCACAGGCGTACTATTACACAACTGTGAGGGTCAATGGCGAGAATCTTAAAAGTGTGTTAGCCTCAGTAGAGGAGTCATGGAAAAAATTTGCTCCAGGTTTTCCTTTCGAGTTTTCTTTCCTCGACGATCGCATCGACAACCTCTACAGGGCCGAACAAAGGATGGGAAAGGTCTTCAATTCTTTTACGATACTGGCTATTTTTATCGCCTGCCTCGGCCTTTTTGGCATGGCCTCCTTCAATGCAGAGAGGCGTACAAAAGAGATCGGAATCCGTAAAGTCCTTGGGGCTTCCATCCCCAATATCCTGATCTTGCTGTCAAAAGAGTCCACTTGGCTTATTCTGATCTCTAATATCATTGCCTGGCCGGTAGCTTATCTCATCATGAAACAGTGGTTGCAAAATTTCGCTTACAGGACAAATATTGAACTCTGGATTTTCTTTGCCTCGGCCTTTGCCGCCCTGCTTTTAGCTGTGCTGACCATCTGCTTCCAGTCCATCAAAGCAGCTCTGGCAAATCCTGCCGACTCCCTCCGCTACGAATAGAGGGAAAATAGGGGAAGCAGGTCATCAATGGTTCGAAGGATTTTATGCCCACTTTTGATTTTGAATTTTAATGTCAATTAGAGTAAGATAAATTGACCTCTTAAGGAAGGACCGCATGAAAGAACACAAAGCCAGTGTTCATAAAGAACTGATAGGCGAAAAATCCGCCTCTCAGAAATACCGGGAGCTCTTTGTCGGGCGAAGCGGCCTCTGGAGTTTCATTCAATATGAGCTAATTGTGTTGCTGTTCTCCTGGGTGCCCGGAGCTCTGGGAATTTTTATGAGAAAGATCTTTTATCCGATTCTGTTTCAAAGAGTGGGTAAGGGGGTGGCTTTTGGTCACCATATCACCATCCGGCATCCTCACAAGATATCCATTTCTGATAATTCGTTCATTGATGACTACTCCGTACTGGATGCCAAAGGGGATGATAATAAAGGGATAAGAATCGGCAAAAACACGTATATCGGCCGTGACACCACGTTGAGCTGTAAAGGCGGGAGTATATTTCTCGGGGATTTTTCCAATATTTCCGCAAATTGCTCTCTTCTTTCCGAGACCGTTATTGAAGTGGGAGAGTATACGTTTCTTGCCGGTCACTGCTATCTGGTGGCCGGAGGAAATCACCGGTTCGACAGGACCGATATACCCATTATGCTGCAGCCTTCTCTGGACAGGGGAGGCATACGCATCGGGGATGATTGCTGGCTCGGAGCGTCTGTCGTGGTTCTGGATGGAGTCAAAATAGGAAAGGGCTCTGTAATCGGGGCTGGAGCTGTGGTCAATAAATCGCTTCCCGAATACTCCATTGCTGTCGGTGTTCCCGCAAGAAAAGTGAAACAGAGGAACAAATCCGGTCAGGGTCATCATTCGTGATTCTCAATCTTGATAACAAAAAAAAACTGTTCCCTGCGGCGCTGCTTTTTTTGTTTTCCATTTCCGCGGGTCTTTCCTTTTATGTCTCTATTTGTCTCAAAGCCAACGCTTTCACCATAGATGACCACAGCTTTCATCCTTCGGTTTTGCTTTTGATCCTGTTGGCCACTGTTTTTTTTATCGCGCTCGTTCTTTTATGGAGAGGCACGGCTTCGTTTGAGAGCCGGTTTTTCAAAAAGGACTTTTCTTCTTTCCTAAGGAAGGATCTGTTTTCCTTTGTGCCCTTGAGCCTCTCCCTTCTCTCTCCTTTTCTCCTGTCTCATTACATAACCGCAGGGGATCTAAAGGTCAGGTTGAAAATCCTTGCCGCGCTTATGGTGTTCGGCTTTTGCATCATCAAATGGGTACAGGTCAGCCGATTGGAAAGGGTGCGCGGATCCTTTGAAAAATTAAGGGGCTGGTTTAGTGCGCTTTCCCTGAGAAAGAAAATATTCGCCCTTTTTATAGTGTCTTTTGTTGTCTATAACCTCAGCAGCTTTGTGCTGATCCGTAACGGAAGGGATTTTACAGGGGATGAGCCCTATTATCTTCTCACGACCCACAGTCTATATGAAGACCAGGATATCAACGTAGCCAACAATTATTTAAACAGAGATTATTATCATTTCTATTCAAGAGAAAAATACCCTGATTTGAAGCTGGGGATATACGCCCGCTCCGGGAAAAAGGGGAATCAGTACATCTATCCCATAAACCTTCCCGGTATATCCGTTCTTATGCTGCCCAATTACTGGCTGAGCCGTTTTTTTAGTGGAGAAGCCCGCACGTTTGTCTTGAGTGTGAGCCTCTCTTTCTGGGCATGCCTGCTCGGGATCCAGCTTTTTCTTTTTTTCCAGGAGCTCTGGAGAAGAGAAAAGGTCTCTCTTTTTTTCTGGTTCCTGTATTCTTTTACAGTGCCCGTCCTGTTTTACTCCATACACCTTTACCCGGAAATAGTGGTGGCGTTTTTCTCTTTTTATGTGTTCAGGAAGGTCCGCTCTCAAAAGCCTTTGTCTGTTTTTCAGCTAGTTCTGTGCGGGCTTTTTCTTTCATCCTTTTTTTGGTTCGGCTTAAAGTACAATATGGTCTTCTGGCCCCTTTTGCTGGTATCCGTTTATTTTTTACTCAAAGAACACAGGGTCCGGTGGCGGGTCATCTCTTTTCTGTTTTTCCCGGCCGTATCCGTGGTCCTGTTTTATGCTTTTGTTTATTCACTTTACGGAACGGTCAATCCCATTTCCATATACGAAGGCATGATGACGCCTGAGAAATTAACGGCTTTTAAAGACCTGGTTTTGAGTATCCCGGTTTGGCTGAGGATCGATAGTTTTTTTGATTATTTTCTTGACCAGAGAGACGGACTGCTTTTGTACGCCCCTTTTTACTTTTTTTTCTTTGCCGGGATCGTGGAGATGTTCCGGCGTTCCAAAAAAGACCTCATCGCTCTTCTCTTTATCTCTGTGCCCTTTCTTTTTAACTACGCGTTTTTGACTCACAGGCAGGGATTTTGCCCTCAGGGAAGGATTTTGGCCCCTTTATCCTGGATCCTGATCGTTTTTGTGGGGTATTTCTTTGTTTATAACAGGAAAAAGGTCTATTCCTGGCTTTTTTCCATTGGATGTGCCTTTAGTTACATCATTACGGCCTTGCTGCTTTTCCATCCGTCTTTTCTCTATCAATCCACGACTCATATCCATACGTTTAGGGCCGGGGATCTGTTTTTATTCCTAAGCAGTCTGAATGTCTATGTTCCCGGATTTCTGCCTTCTTTCATTAAAATCAACAATCTGTCTTATGTGCCGAATTACATATGGCTCGGACTTATCCTTGTTTTTATTTTAGGTTATGTCATAAAGAAGGATCGTTTTTTCAGTAAAAAAATAAAGGCAGCGTCCGTGTTCACCATCCTGGGTTTTGTCCTTCTTTTTTTCTGGCTGGCCCTTTATCCCAGAGCGGTTCTGATCAACCCTCAGAAAGCGGACTTCCCCACAGGAGAGAAGCTGACATTTTATTCGTTAAGCCGTTTGGTTGAAATGCAAAGACCCGGAGAGTTCAGGATCTCTCAGGATAACAGAAACTACCGGTTTTACTTCACCTCATGGCGGGAAATAAAGAAATTAGACATCGAATTCCGGTCTTTAAGAGGGGAACACAGCGTCGAATGCCGCTATTTTGACAGGGCTTTTTTTAAAGGCAGGACCACAGAACAAGAAAAATCCATGGCGCTTACGGACCTTCCCTTTTATTCTTACAGGAACACCCATCTTTA
>CAZSZS010000071.1:0-5749 GCA_964611275.1 uncultured Eubacteriales bacterium | reverse complement strand
TCTTGCCTTCTAAACAACTTGAACTTTATCATACATAAAAAAAATAATTTAAGTCAATAGAGAATACACATCCTCTCTAGCCCGGTAGCCCATGTCCTTTCTCTGCGCATTATGGGCTATCAGACCGTCAGAGCCGCAACGGTCAATTCAATGGATTCGTTGCGGCATGAGTGACGGAGAGGATAATTTCAAAATTATGGATATAAGACAACTCTTCCGGATTGTAACGGAAAATAAGATAAGTACTCAAACGGAAGAGGGCAATTCTCTCTTTTTTGGGGTCAAAAAGCGCATATGTTAAGGGGCGGGTTTTGTGGAAAAGTATCGTAATTGCCTGAAAATAAAAAAAATAGCCGGGCCCGTCCCCTATAAAATTGGGTTTTGAGGGAACCAATTAGGGCTTTATTTCGTCCTTATTAGGAGAGAGCGCTATTACCACGGACTCTTTTGGTTCGAAATTATTTGAGCGTCTCATGATTCGCTTATTTTTCATATTAAAGGAGAGAAAAATGAAGAAAGTTTTTCTGCCAGCTCTTTGTTTGGGATTTTCGGCCGTTTTATTTGTTCTTTTTATGCCCTATAAGGCCGCGGCTTGCTCTACGTTCAAACTGCAGAAAGGAAAATGCCTTATTTACGGTCACAACCTGAATCAGGCAGATTTGGATGTGCCGGGATTGATCTTTATTAATAAAAGGGGTGTCTTCAAGTTGGGAAGGACTCTCAGTGAATTGATAACAAAGGAAGGGTTGAATCCTTCTTCTCTTTGCTGGATTTCCAAATACGGGTCTGTGACGTTCAATAACTTCGGAAAGGATCTGCCTGACGGCGGGATGAACGAGGTTGGATTGTACATCTGGGAGATGAGCGCTGACTTTGATGAGTATCCCAAAAAGGAAGGTGCCCCCAAACTCAATCAAATGCACTGGATGCAGTACATACTTGATAATTGTATGACTGTTGAAGAAGCAATCCAATGCGCCAGAGACATGGAGATCGACGGCTGGGGATGGCATTTTTTCATCGGAGATGCGGAAGGGAATACAGCGGCTGTTGATTTTGCGGATGATGAGGTTCTCATTTATACAGGGGAGGATATGCCGGTGCCCGGTCTTTTCAATACGTTCTATGCAAGGGAACTGGAAGTTCTGAAATACTATAAAGGCTTTGGCGGGTTTTATGAAGTGGAGATGAGCAAACCGGAAGTCCCTCGTTTTGTGAAGACGGCCCGGATGATCGAGGAGTATGATCCTTCTGAAAATGCTGTTGATTACGGTTTTAAGATGCTGGATGCGCTGATGGTGTATGATGTGCCGGAATGGTCTGTTATCTTCGATGTCAGAGGGAAAGGGGTTTATTTTAAAACCCGAATAAATCCAGAGATAAAAAGTTTTTCCATGGATGATGTTGATTTTTCAAATGAGGGGCCGGTTATGATTCTGGATATGGATATCGAAAGCGGCGGTGATGTTAGGGCGCAATTTCATCCGTATACAAATGAAATATTCAGACAATTCACCAAAGAGAGAATGTTTCCCATTCTTCCGGATGATTTTTTCACAAGGGGAGGATTGACCAAGGAGGATTATTTGGAACGATTTTCAACGCACGGGGATGCGGCGGCTCTGCCAGAAAATCAATTTTTCAAGGGCGTTTGGAAATGCAAACCCGATGCAGAGGATGATGATGAACTCATATTAACCATGGAAACAAAGGGGGAAGCGGTTTCTGGTGAAATCTCCACTTCAGATAAGACTGAAGAGACCTACAAAATTGACCACGTTCATTTGATCGGACATGATCTGACATTCACTTTCTGGACAAACCAAGATGTGTTCATTGAAGCCAGAGCCGTGATAGACGGAGAACAAATGAACATCACTTTTCATGGGGACCGACGGGTTCATGGGAATTATCTCCTTAAAAAAATGAAGTAAAGCGGTCATCAATTATTCGATAAAAAATAATCAGTTAAGAAATCCCTTTCCCATAAAATTATTTTAAAATAAGCAAACCTTTTTGTTTTTTGAGCGTCTCTGCATATAAATTTAAATAATTTAATAATATTGGTAAAACTTTGAATCGAAACCAAAAAAAGATGCTATCATTAGGAGAAGGGATATTGCTTTTTTAACCAAATTAGAGGAGCTTTTCATGCTGGCTGTGTTCCATCAGAACGGCCCGGCCTGCTTGATGGATATCCGCAAATACCTGCTCGATAAGACAGGAAAAGACTGGGCCATTGCCTCACTCTACATGGCTCTGGATAAATTGAAAAGAAAGGGATTTATTGAAAGCTTCAAAGGAGACCCCAAGCATGTCCGTGGCGGAAAGGCACTCAGGTACTATCTGGTTACAAAAAAGGGGGTTAAGGCCCTGGAGGAGTCCTGGAATATGCAGGAGGGCCTGTGGAAGGATTTCATCTCTTCAGTAGCCCGGAGCAACCAGACCGATGAATAAGAAAGCCTGTCCTCCAAAAAGAGCCCTGACTTTTCTTCTGGGATTTATGGATCAGGAAGAGCAGGAGAGTTTCAAGGAATATGTCTCATCCGTATACGGGGAGATCCTCAATACCAAAGGCCTAAAGGCGGCCCGCCGATGGTTCTGGAGTCAGTTCATCCGGTCCTTTCCCGGGCTGGTCATCACTTCTATGCTAGGAGGCATCAGTATGCTTAAAAATTATCTGAAAATCGCTTTACGTAATATCAGCAGATAGAAAGCATACACTTTTATCAACATTTCTGGCTTAACGGTCGGTTTCACATGCTTCGTTCTCATTTTTTTGTTTATTCAGCACGAGGTCAGTACCGACCGGTTTCATGAAAATTCCAAACAGATTTATACGGTTATTCATGAAAAAACGAAGAATGATAAAACCGCATCAACAAAAAGCACCTTTACAAGACCAGCTCTCGCTCCGATTCTTTTAGATGAATTTCCTGAAGTTGAATCAGCAACAAGAGTGGGCAGATATTTAATGGGCTCAATAAGCATAAGGAGTGATACTTTTTTTATAAAGAAATGGGTTTGGGCAGATAAACAGATTTTTGACGTGTTCACATTGCCGCTTATTCATGGTGACCCAAAGACTGCGCTTGAAAAACCATTTTCAGTGGTCATTGATGAGGAAACCGCACGAAAATATTTTGGCAAAAAGAATCCGGTTGGGGAAACACTCAATTTTGCAATAGTCTATTCACCAAAAAATTATCCCTATCAAATTACCGGTGTGATGAAAAATATGCCCGCAAATTCAAGTTTTAAACCGCATTTTATCGGATCATTCGAAACACAGAAAAGTCTGGGATATCCCTTGGATTGGGAAGGCCCCCCGTTTCATACGTATATTCTCCTCCGAAAAAACACTGATTATCATGAATTGGAAGATAAGATAAAGACCTTAATAAATTAATGCAGATTCCCGGCATCAAGGGAGTTACCTTTTCCTTGACGTTGCCAATATTGATGAACTGGAATGCACAGATGGATTACGAGGGAAGACAGAGTAACGAGCTCTTCGAAACTCACTATTATGATGTCGATCACAGTTTCATCGATGTTTTTAATATGGAAATTGTCGAAGGCGTCGTTGTTGCCCACCTGATAGCTTTGCCCATCGGATATTATAATGCACAATTGGCTCCAAGATTTTGCATTTCGTATTGATCTTAGTTTCTTCATTTTTTTTTATGCTTTTGTGTTAGCCTTTTTCATTGCTTTATGTACAATAAGCATTCAAACCATAAAAGCCGCCATAGCCAACCCGGTCGATTCGCTGCGGTATGAGTGAAGAGGAAGCGAAAGAAGCTTGCTCCAAGGAGAATGTTTATGTTTTTTATCCTTGACTCCCTATTCAATTTGTATGTAATAAAAGAGACTTTATTTGATTGAGTTGGATTTTAGCCAAAAAAGGATAGAACATGAAACGGAGAGAATTTATCAGAACTGTGGGGAAGGGGGCCGCCTCCATCCAATTGTGTTCTCTTTTCTCTGGATGTTTCCGGACAAATCAAAGCCCGGTCGAACGCCCTAATATCCTCTGGATCGCGGTTGAAGATATAAATCCTTTGATGAGCTGTTATGGGTGTGAGATAAATCCGACTCCGAACATAGACCGCCTGGCTGCTCAGGGGGTGTGTTTCACCAGAGCTTTTATGCCGACCCCCGTCTGTTCTCCATGCAGGTCAGCTTTGATAACCGGCATGATGTCCACGACATTGGGAACGCACAACCATCACAGTTCCCGTTCCAAAGAAACAGCTATCTATTTGCCTGAGCCTATCAAAACCTTACCGGAACTTTTTCGAGATGCCGGTTATTTCACATTTAACAGCGGTAAAGATGACTATAATTTTTGGTATGACAGAGAAAAGCTTTATTCCGGGGAACACACCACTCACAAATTGTACGGAAAGTCAGGCAAAAGCATTGATTGGAATGCCCGCGGGCCAGGGCAGCCCTTTTTTGGTCAAATCCAGCTTCGCGGGGGAAAACATATCTACAGCAAAGATTTCTTAAGCAGGGTGAAAAGTCCTGTAGACAGACAAACGGTTGAAGTTCCACCATATTATCCCGATCACCCTGATATTATTGAGGAATGGGCTCAACACCTCGATTGCATTCGAATCACAGATGACGAAGTCAGCCAGATCATGAAGCGTCTGCAAAGCGACGGCGTGCTTGAGAACACGATTGTGTTTTTCTTTTCAGATCACGGCATGCGTTTATGGCGTCATAAACAGTTTTGTTATGACAGCGGACTGCACGTGCCGTTTATTGTGAGCTTTCCGGGTGATCAACAGCGCATCAATGAAGCGGGAACCGTGCGCAGCGATTTGATAAGCGGTCTTGATATTGCCGCCACTTCTCTGGCTCTGGCAGGGATTGAAGTGCCGGATCATATGGAAAGCAAGGATTTGTTTGCCAAGGGATACCAGCCGCAGGAACACGTCATTTCCACCAGGGACAGATGTGACTTCACTATAGACCGGATCCGCACTGTACGCACCGTTCGATTCCGATATATCCGCAATTTTTTTCCGGATCGCCCTTATATGCAGCCTAATTATCGGGACGAATGGGAGATCACGAAGCTGATGCGGCAACTTCACAACCAAGGCAAACTGAACGCCGTCCAGGATCGGTTTTGGTCTGAAGCGCGACCTGAAGAAGAGCTTTATGATTGTGAGAAAGATCCGCATGAGATCAACAACCTTGCGGGTGATCAGAAATATGCCGAGGCGCTCGAAAGGCACTGTAAGATTCTGGAGGAGTGGATACGCAAAACAGATGATAAAGGGCAGTATCCGGAAGATAAAGCTAATCTCAAATATATGTTCGATTGGTGGGGAGAGAAATGCGCCAATCCGGAGTATGATGTTTTCAAGAAGTGATTTGAGATCTACTTTGTTATGGGTGAAGAGCAGGGGGTCGGGGATCGGAATTTACTTTCACGGCCTTTGAAGCGCCTGCCTTGCCGAGTCTTCCAGTCCATTTGAAGATAACTTCTGTTACAGCGCCTTGGATGTTGAAAATGAATTCGGCCTGAAAGTCCCTGTACCGTGCGAAGAAAACTCTATCAGATTTTGGATAGAGGGCGAAGGCAGCCCGGGGACTCATCGACCAATCGATAAGAAGCAGGTCGCCCTTGCGGAAAATGCAGCTTCTGTTTCCTGAGGGATCGGTATAGATCCCTTCGAATTGACGAAATTGTTCCGGGTCCATGTTGATGGCCCGGAGCGTTCGTCCGTCT
>CAZSZS010000070.1:0-4542 GCA_964611275.1 uncultured Eubacteriales bacterium | reverse complement strand
CATTGCCTTTGATGTCGTGGAACTGTGTCCGAATAAGAGAAACAAAGCTCCTGATTTTCTCGCTGCAAAATTGATCTACAAACTATTGAGTTATATTTATAACCAATAACAAGCAATACATAAATATTATTCAGGAGGTGTTTAATGATTTATTCAATCAGAAAAGGGATGGAAAAAAGGAGTCTTTTGCTTTTTTGTGCTGTAAGCGTTCTTTTTTTCGTATTTATTTCACAGGCATATTCTCAAAATATCAATCCTGATACGTACCGTGTCCTTCGCTACCGATATATAGGCCCTCCGGGAAACCGCACCTCTGCTGTAGTGGGAGTTCCCGGGGATCCGCTTGTTTATTATATTGGCGCGGCATCAGGGGGGATATGGAAATCAGCAGATAGTGGAGAATCCTGGGAGTCTGTTTTTGATGAACAGAAGGTACAATCCATAGGCGCTTTAGCCATAGCTCCCTCTGATCCGAATGTGCTGTGGACAGGAACAGGAGAGGCCTTTGTCCGCAGCAATATATCCATCGGGAACGGCGTTTATCAATCTACGGATGCGGGAAAGACATGGAAGCATAGAGGACTTGATAACACCGGAAGAATAGGGAGAGTCGTCATAGATCCAAGAGATCCTGATATTGTTTTCGTAGCCGCTATGGGGCATTGTTACGGACCGCAAGAAGAAAGAGGTGTGTTCCGCACAAAAGACGGAGGAAAAACCTGGAAGCATGTCCTTTTTACGGATGAAAACACAGGTTGTTTTGAAATAGCTATGGACCCGAATAATCCTCGAATTTTGTTTGCGGGTATGTGGCCTCTTGTTATTAAAACATGGGGGAGAGTAAGCGGTGGCCCAAACGGAGGCATCTGGAAATCAACGGATGGAGGAGAGTCCTGGAGTCGTCTTTCAGGAAACGGACTTCCGGAACCTCCTATTGGGAAAGTAGGGATAGCCATAGCTCAGAGCAATTCGGATGTTATCTATGCACTGATTGAAACAGGCTATCCTAATAGAGGTGTGTTATGGAGATCTGATGATGGAGGCCAAAATTGGAAGATCGCCAGTTACAACAGGCTCCTGAATGAAAGACCGCATTATGCTTCCCGGGTCATGGTCAATCCTGCTGATGAAAATGAGGTCTATTTTGCAGCGAACAGCCAGAGCAGGACATTTAACGGAGGGTACACCACTGAAACAGTGCGCTGGGGAGGTGACTGTCATGATATGTGGGCTGATCCTAAAAATCCCGATAGAATGATGATAAGCAATGACGGAGGCGCGATGATCACCCTTAACAGGGGAAAATCCTGGAAATGGGTCACTCTTCCCATCGGTCAGATGTACCATGTAGCTGTAGACAACCAAGTTCCTTATTATGTTTATGGAGGGCGTCAGGATGGAAGCGCCTACAAAGGACCCAGTACCGGATCGTTCAGCAGATGGGGAAGCTCTAATTCTCTCTGGGAAGAGACAGCAGGCGGAGAGTGCGGATTTGTGATCCCAGACCCAGTCGATCCTGATATAGTCTGGGGCGGAAGTTATAATGCGGATCTTCAAAGGGCAAATTATAAAACAGGACACATCAACACAGTTCATGTGTGGCCTGAATCCATATACGGGTCTCATGCTGCTGCGGCCAAATACCGTTTCAACTGGACCTTTC
The DNA here is from genome assembly GCA_964611275.1 of uncultured Eubacteriales bacterium. Classification (GTDB taxonomy): domain Bacteria; phylum Acidobacteriota; class Aminicenantia; order Aminicenantales; family Aminicenantaceae; genus WJMT01. Next base: position 2,879 of record CAZSZS010000070.1, on the reverse strand, counting down.
CCATTCATATATCCCCTCATGACCACAACAAAGTCTACGTGGGAAGTCAGTTTGTGCATATGACAACTGACGGAGGAAAAAGCTGGAATGTCATAAGTCCTGACCTCACCACAAACGACCAGAGCAAAATGGGACCGTCCGGAGGTCTTACAAGAGATAACCTGGCTGTGGAATACGGATGCTGTGTTTTTGCCATTGCTGAGTCTCCTGTTGAGGAAGGATGCATATGGGCAGGAAGTAATGACGGCCTCTTGCATGTGACCCGTGATGCAGGAAAAACTTGGACGGATGTAGCAAAAAACATAAAGGATCTTCCTGAATGGGGAACTATAAGTAATATCGAACCATCAAAATATAGTGCGGGAACAGCTTATGTGACTGTAGACTTTCACCAGATGAACAACCGGGATCCTTTTGTTTACAAAACGGATGATTATGGAAAAACATGGGAATCCATAAGTTCGGATCTGCCAAAGAGCGTCTTCAGCTATACGCATTGGATCAGTGAGGATCCTGTGAGGAAAGGTTTGCTTTATTTGGGAACTGAAAATACAATATATACTTCCTTTGATGATGGAGGCAAGTGGCTTTCCCTGCAGAATAATCTTCCTTATGCCCCTGTCCATCACATGGTCGTCCAGAAGGATTTCAATGACCTTGTGGTCGCAACTTATGGAAGAGGATTCTGGATCATGGATGATATCTCCCCTCTGCAGCAGTTAAATAAAGAAGTGCTGGAATCAGAGGTTCATTTTTTTAAGCCAAAACATGCCTATAGGCTTCACAGTCAGGCCGGAGGCCCACGGGTCTTTACGCGTGCGTATATAGATTATTACCTTAAGGAGAAGCAGGATCAAAACGTGAAAATAGAAATCTATGATGAGGAAGGGGTTTTAGTCAACACCCTAAACGGAACCAATCATCCAGGGATAAATCGTGTGACGTGGAATATGACCCATTATCCTGCTGAAAGCGCCAAGCTCCGTACCAAACCTCCAGGAAACCCTCATGTAGTGGAAGAAAAAAGATTTCTTGATTTATGGGAAAAAGAAGGCTGGTATCCCATATTGAGCTGGGGGACAAGCGGAGGATTCAGAGGGTTTCTGGCAGCTCCTGGAACATATGCCATTGATCTTATTATAGGGGAAAAGAAGCTTTCTCAGAGAATAGAGATCCTAAAGGACCCGAATTCAGAAGGATCCATTGAAGAGATCAAAGAACAAGTGAAAATGCAGAAAGATACAAGAAAGGACCTTAACTCTGTCACAGAAATGATCAATAAGATCGAATGGATGCGCAAGCAGCTTTATGATAGGAGAGCTCTATTGTCAAAAGGAAGCCAGAAGGACATTGTCCTGGAAATTGAAAAATTTGATAAAAAACTGCGCTTGGTTGAAGATGAACTTTTCCAGCCTATACTGGCAGAAGGGGATTCAAAATCTTTCAGGTATCCCAATAAACTATACTGCAAGCTCTCTGTTTTGGCAGGAGACCTGGCCGGCAGTGTCGATTTTGCTCCGAACAAACAGCAGAGAGAAGTGCATGAGGTGCTGAAAAAAAGGCTTGAGACGCAAAAACAACTTTTCGAAAAGATACTTGCTGATGACCTCCGCTCATTCAATTCATTTTTAACGGAAAATGGATTATCCGGTATCGTAGTCCCTGAAAACAAATAGGACTAAGAGAGAGGCCTCACACTGCCTGGGCAGAAAACCCGGGCGGTGTTTTTTTTTCATTTTATAGAGAGATGGGCGACTAAATGGATGAGAGAGCTTTGGAATGATACAATGATAAGCAGCAAGAATCAAAGACTTGACAATTGGCACTATAAAACGTATCTTTTAAAAAGAAAAGCCCAATATATAGTATATAGTTTAGAGAAGTAAAGCCTGGGTCATGAGAGAAGAAAGAAGAAAATATTTTCGCTTCGGATGCAGTTGTTACGGTGAGGCTAGGTTTGAAAACAGCTCGATCGAAAAAATCTCTGTAAAGAACATTTCCTCTGAAGGATTAAAGATCATAGCAGGTCGGAGAGCCTTATCGGTTGGAGACAACATAGAGGTCCGGCTTGATTTACCGGGAGAAAGAATCCCTCCTTTTGTATCGGGACAGGTCAGATGGATAGATTCGGATGAAGAGAGTACGGAATTAGGTCTTCATTTAAGTAAACTCGATAAGGAAACAAAAAGAGAACTTATAGATTACGGATTTTCTGTTTGGCGAGAGGGCATGCAAACCAAACATTGACCTTTCTCAATCCATCCTATGCTGTTTGTCTTTTTTTATGATATAATCTGATGAGATAAGTGAAAAAGGCCATTTTTGTATGAAGTCCGTATCACAGAATGAGACAATATATCAGGGGGAAAAATGAAGATTAAAATCATGTCTATTCTTTTTGCTTTTATGCTGGCGGGTCTTTTTTTGGCTGCGGGGCTTCAGCTGGAGGTTGACAAAGTAGAAGGGAGAGGAGAATGGGAAATCTTTCTCAGGTCCGCAGACATCGTTGGCCATGAAGATATCGGGGAAGGGATCACCAAACCGAAAAAACTGTTTTTAAAACGCGGGACCAAAGAGGCAATGGGAGTATGGAAAAATCCGGAAGGAATCCAAAAAGGGTTTAAGGATGAATGGAGGTATGAGGTCGCTGCCTATGAAATGGATAAATTATTGGGATTGGGAATGGTACCTCCCACTGTAGAAAGAAAATTCAGGGGAAGGAGAGGATCGCTTCAGTTGTGGATAGACCTGGAGACGAACGAACTCGAAAGAGTGACAAATGAGGTCGAAGTCCCGGATGAAAAGAAAGAAAGATGGTTAAAATCCATATATCTTACAAGAGCTTTTGACAGTTTGATAGGTAATATAGACAGGACACA
>CAZSZS010000069.1:0-4217 GCA_964611275.1 uncultured Eubacteriales bacterium | reverse complement strand
GATGAATACAGGGCAGGCGGTAGGGTGTTTCTGATCATCGGGCGCTCTTTGACAAACAAGGCCAGGAAAGTATTGGGATTAGCTGCTTCGGATATTTTCCGGAAACATGATAATCCTGTGCCCAAGGAAGGTCAGGGTTTTTCACTGGCCCAGAAAATAGTCGGAAAAGCTTGTGGAAAGCCAGGCGTGCTTCCTGATTCTTCAGTGGAGCCAAAAATGACAACAGTGGGTTCACAGGATACCACTGGCCCTATGACAGCAGATGAGCTGAAGGAGCTGGCCTGCATGAAGTTTCAATGCGGCCTGTTTCTGCAGACATTCTGCCATACAGCCGCTTACCCCAAACTGGCGGATGTCAGCATGCATAAATCTCTGGCGCGGTTTATTACCGAAAGGAAGGGGCTTTCCATCAGACCCGGTGACGGTGTCATTCATTCATGGATCAACCGGCTCCTTGTCCCGGATACCATGGGTACGGGAGGGGATTCTCACACCCGTTTTCCGTTGGGCCTTAGTTTTCCAGCCGGTTCCGGACTGGTTGCTTTTGCCGGGACATTGGGCTTTATGCCGTTAGACATGCCCGAATCGGTGCTGGTCAAGTTTTCGGGAAAAATGGATCCCGGTATCACTTTAAGAGATGTTGTGAATTCGATTCCTTATTTTGCTATAAAAAAGGGACTGCTGACAGTTGCTAAAGAGGGGAAAAAGAATATTTTTAACGGCCGCATCATTGAAATGGAAGGTCTCCCGGAAATTACAGTGGAACAGGCTTTTGAACTGACAGATGCCACGGCTGAACGTTCTGCAGCCGGAGGCACTATCGCTCTCAGCGAGAAGAAGGTAGAAGAATACTTAAGAAGCAATATGGCTCTTATGGAAAAGATGATCGGAGATGGTTATCAGGATGCCGATGCTTTAAGACAGCGCATCAAAGCCTGCCAAAAGTGGCTTGAAGATCCTGTGCTTCTTAAAAGGGACCGGACCGCCAAATTTGCAGAAGTGATTGAAATCGATTTGAATGAGATCACAGAGCCTATTCTTGCTTGCCCGAATGATCCGGATGATGTGAAACTGCTTTCAGAAGTAGCCGGTGACAAGATAGATGAGGTATTCATAGGTTCATGCATGACGAATATTGGTCATTTCAGGGCAGCAGGGAAGGTTTTTGAGGAAGAAAATTACCTTAAAACCAGAGTGTGGTTGACACCGCCCACAAAAATGGATAGAACCAAATTGAAAAAAGAAGGATATTATTCTCTCTATTCAAGCGTGGGTGCCCGGACCGAAATTCCGGGATGTTCCTTATGTATGGGAAATCAAGCCCGTGTTCGCCCGAAATCAACCGTCTTATCCACTTCGACCCGAAACTTTGACAATCGTATGGGAGACGACACACGGGTGTATCTGGGTTCTGCGGAGCTGGCAGCTATCACGGCCTTAGAAGGCCGGCTGCCGGAACCGGAGAAATACTTTGACGTCTTTAACAAAAAGATCACACCACATCAGAAGGAGATCTATCAATATCTTCAATTTGATAAAATGAAGAAGCTGACTCTGGATTATGAAAAAGATATAGCTAAAAGCTAGCCTGACTCGTTCATCATCCAGGGTAGAAAAAAGAAAAGGATGGCCATGATTTGTTTAAATGAAAAAAAAGCCCTTGTCACAGGAGGTTCAAGAGGCATAGGAAAAGCTGTGGCTTTGATGCTGGCAGAAGCCGGGGCAGATGTCGCTTTGAATTATTTTAAAAACAAACAAGCAGCCCTTGAGTTGAAGTCAGAGATTGAAAAAAGGCAAAGACAGTGTATGATATTTAAAGCGGACCTGTCTCAACAAGAAGATGCCGAATCAATGGTTGAAAAAATCAACCAGAAGTGGAGAGGACTGGATATTTTGGTCAACAACGCAGGGATTTGGACGTTCGGCGAAATGGGACGCATGGATTATGAAGTCTGGAGAGAGACCATAAGAGTTAACCTGGATGGAGTGTTTTTTATCACGAATTCTGTTGTCCCCATTATGAAAAAAGCCGGACAGGGATGCATTGTCAATATATCCTCCACCGCTGCTGTCAGAGGGGAAGCTTTTCATTCCCATTATGCCTCGAGTAAGGGTGCTTTGGTCTCTTTGACTAAGTCCCTTGCCGTTGAGCTGGCCCCTCACAAAATAAGAGTTAACTGTGTGGCGCCCGGTTGGGTGGATACGGATATGTGTACCGAAGTTTTCAAAGACAAGGAGTTTAAAGAAAAAATAAAAGAAAGCATCCCATTGAAACGGATACCTCCTCCGGAAGACATAGCAGGGCCGGTGCTTTTTCTCGTATCTGATTACGCAAGACACATAACAGGTGAGGTTCTCAATGTCAATGGAGGAGCCGTGCTGTGCGGATAAGACAGATTATATTAAATAAAAAGGAGATGGTTTCTATTGAAAAAAGACTATGACCGCTGGAAGAAAAATAAATATCTGGAAGGATTAAAAAAGTCAGGTACCGAGAAAACAACACATACAACGATCTCCGGAAAGAAGATCAAAGAACTTTATGCTCCTGAAGACTTGAAGGATTTTGATTATAAAAACGACCTTTCCTTTCCGGGGGAATACCCTTTTACAAGAGGGATCCATCCCACTATGTACCACGGCCGGTTGTGGACTATGCGGCAGTTTTCAGGATTCGGGAGCGCTGAAGACACCAATAAAAGATACAAATACCTCTTAAAGCATGGGCAGACCGGATTGAGTGTTGCGTTTCACCTTCCCACTCTCATGGGAGTGGACTCAGATTATCCTCTGGCATCAGGAGAGATAGGAAAGTGCGGGGTGGCCATTGATTCCCTTGCTGACATGGAAATCCTTTTCAAAGGGATTCCTCTTGACAAGATCACCACGTCTATGACTATAAATCCTCCGGCAGCTGTCCTCTGGGCCATGTACATTGCTGTGGCAGAGAAACAGGGAGTTTCCCCTAAAGTGATATCAGGCACGATCCAAAATGACATCCTCAAAGAGTACATCGCCCAAAAGACCTTTGTCTTTCCTCCCGGGCCCTCCATGAAGTTGATTGTGGACACATTTGAATACGGTTCCAAGGAAGTGCCCAGATGGAACACCATATCCATTTCCGGCTATCATATCAGGGAGGCTGGTTCAACGGCTGTACAGGAATTGGCCTTTACCATAAGAGATGGGATCGAATATGTAGAATGGGCCTTAAAGAGGGGATTGGAGATAGATGAATTTGCCCCCAGGCTTTCCTTTTTTTTCAATTCCCATAATGACTTTATGGAGGAGATCGCAAAATTCAGAGCAGCAAGGCGTTTATGGGCGAAAATAATGAAGAAGAGGTTCGGAGCTAAGAACAAGCGTTCCTGGCTTCTCAGATTTCACACCCAGACTTCCGGAGTGTCTCTGATGGCACAGCAGCCATATAATAATGTGGTCAGGGTCGCTATCCAGGCACTGGCCGCTGTTCTGGGAGGGACACAATCACTCCATACAAATTCACTGGATGAGACCTATGCTCTTCCTTCCGAAGAAGCTGTGACCATTGCTTTGAGGACCCAACAGATCATAGCTCATGAGAGTGGAGTGACAAATACGATCGATCCGTTAGGCGGATCCTATTTTATTGAGGAACTGACCGGTGAAATGGAAGAAGAGGCCGAGGATTACATAAAAAAGATAGATGATATGGGTGGAATGGTCAAAGCCATAGAGATGGGATTTCCCCAAAAGGAAGTCCTTGACAGTTCCTATGATTACCAGAAAGCGCTGGAAAAAAAGGAGAAGATCATAGTGGGAGTCAATGCTTTTCAAAGCGAACATGAACCCATCCCGCTCCTAGAGATAGAAGAACATGTGGCAGAGCACCAACTGCAAAGATTAAAGGAAATAAAGAAAACGAGAAACAGCTTAAAGGTGAAAAACACATTGAAGGATTTACAAAGGGCAGCCCGGGATGAAGAAAATCTTATGCCGTATATTCTGGATTGTGTCAGGGAATATGCTACGTTGGGAGAGATCATGGACACAATGGCAGAAGTGTATGGAAGGTATCAGGAACCCATAACATTTTAAAACCAAGGAGGATCAAATGCCGGAAAAGAAGACAAGAGTGCTGGTAGCAAAGCCGGGATTAGACGGTCATGACAGAGGAGCCAAAGTGATCTGCAGGGCGCTGAGGGACGCGGGGTTCGAAGTTATTTACACGGGATTGA
>CAZSZS010000068.1:0-2412 GCA_964611275.1 uncultured Eubacteriales bacterium | reverse complement strand
CGGCGGCCTGTTCGTTTCAGAAGACAGAGGACAGAAGTTCAAAGCCATATCATCCGGTACGCATCCGGACCATCACGCGCTCTGGATCGATCCCCGAAACCCTCAACATCTCATCGATGGGAATGACGGGGGCATTGACATCACCTATGACCGGGGGGCACACTGGCGTCCTATCAAACATATGGCTTTGGCTGAAGTCTACCAGGTCGGATACGATATGCGGGATCCCTACTCTGTGTACTGCGGGCTTCAGGACAACGGCGTATGGGGAGGCCCCAGCAATAGCCTGGATTCAGGCGGGATCATTAATGAGCACTGGAACAGTGTGGGAGGCGGAGACGGATTTTACTGCGAAGTGGATCCTACGGACTATAATATAGTCTACGGGAACTCCCAGATGAACGGGCTTTACCGGTATCATCTTGAGATAGACCGCAGCAAGAGCATCAAACCCATGGCCGCCCTGGATGAACCTCCTTACCGGTTTAACTGGAATTCACCGGTCCTTATTTCTCCGCATGACCACAACACACTATACACAGGTGGAAATTATTTGTTTAAAAGCGAGGACCAGGGCTATTCCTGGGAAATCGTGAGCCCGGACCTTTCCACCAATGACCCGGACAGGTTAAAGGATTCGGGAGGCCTGATTACGCCTGATAACACAGGAGCTGAAGTGCACTGCACCATATACACCATAGCTGAATCACCGCTTGAGAAAGGTATCATCTGGTGCGGAACAGATGATGGCAATGTTCAGATAACCAGAAATGGGGGAAAGGACTGGAAGAACGTGGTTGGGAATATCCCGGACCTGCCTCCCCATACCTGGTGTGCGAGGATCGAGGCATCTCATTTTGATGCAGGAACCGCTTATGCGGCCTTTGACGGGCACCGGAGCGATGACTACGGAACGTATCTTTATAAGACCGCAGATTTCGGAGAAACATGGGCTTCGATCAAAGGAAATCTTCCCTTTGGATGGATCCATGTGGTGAGGGAGGACCTGAGGAACAGAAACCTGCTTTTTGCGGGAATGGAATTCGGGATGTATGCGTCTCTTGACGGAGGAGAAACCTGGTTTTCACTCAACAACAACCTCCCCACTGCGGCGGTCAGGGATATCGCTGTACACCCGAGAGAAAATGACCTGATCATCGGAACTCACGGCAGAGGAATCTGGATCATGGATGATATCCGGCCTCTTCAGGAGATGACAGAGGAAGTCCTTAATAAACCCTATCACGTTTTTTCAATAAGGCCGGCCACAAAGCGCTTTCTCTCTTTCAGAGGGGACTCTTACAGCGGAGCTGCGTATTCCGGAGAAAATCCTGAATACGGGCTGGGAATAAATGTTTACTTCAAGGAAAAACCATCCGGAAGAAACAGGATTTTTATTAAAAATAAGGAAGGGGAGGAGATCTATCAAATAAGAATTCTCAATAAAGAGGGAGTACGGCGGTACATGTGGAATCTGCAGTTTGTTCCGAGAACAGAAGAAGGAGAACCTGTTAAAACAGGAGGTTTGGGAATGGTCTCTCCTCCTGAAGTCATCTCCGGAGAATATGAGATCGAACTCAATTTAGGAGATGAAATTCTAAAAGAAAATGCTGAGGTCAAACCAGTCCCGGGATTTGAGATGGGAGACGATGAGAGGACCCTTCAAATAGAAAAGCAGGTGGAAGCCATGAACCTTTCCAGGAAAATGGGAATGGCTGTGACAGGAGTTAAAAGCATCAGAAGGCAGTTAGATAAACTGAAGGGGACAAAAGAGGAAGCGGAAGCCTTTCCGGAGGAAGCTGAAAAGGCCGTTCAGGTCTTTGAGGAAAAATTCAGTACACTTGAAACAGACATCATTCCCAAAGGAATCGGTTACAGGGGCTCTCTGGAATACGCCCTGAGAGGAGGTTCCATAAGCGAGCTGACTTTGATGTTGTCCCTTTCCATAGGAGGATATCCGTCAAAACCAACGGAAACAGATATTCTTATGCTGGAACAACTTGTACAGGCGGTTAAAGAGCTCGTGATACGCATGAACGCACTGATCGACGAAGACATCCCGGAGTTAAACAAAGTCCTGGAGGAAAGCGGGGTTAAAGCACTCAGACCACCCAAGAAAATAGATTTTTAGCAAAAAAAAAAAATAAATAAGCCTGTATCTTCTTTAGGGAAAAAAACTGCACAACCTTTTTAGCGGGATGTGCGTCTATATTTTTGTTTAATAGGGGACGGACCGCAGCAACTACATTAATATCAATAAGATAACCTCTTTTAAAGAGTGTTTTGGGGCCTTAGAGCCCATTTTAATAGGCCTGGTTCATCACAATAATGAGTACCTAGTGACATGTAGGTTGTATATTTTAAGCTTAAAATAGACGAGATCTCGATAGCCGTAAGCCCTGCGTTTGATCA
>CAZSZS010000067.1:0-16079 GCA_964611275.1 uncultured Eubacteriales bacterium | reverse complement strand
CTTTGTTTGTTGAGAAGTGAAATCCCTTTGCTTGTACCAAACCAGAGAAGTCCTTCTCTGTCTTCAAAAATAGTGATCACAGTATTGCTACTGATGCTTCCAGGTTTCATTGTATTGACGAGAAACTGATTCAACGAATTTTCCTTTGGATCGAAACAGAAAATTCCTCCATCTTCAGTGCCGATCCAAATCATCTCTTCTTGGTCTTCAATAATAGAGTAAATTTTATGGCTGTCTTTGTTTTTTTTGAGCTGGATGTGATCTATGGAGCCTGAATCAGGGTCCAGGATTACCAAACCAATGTCGGATGTGCCGACATAGAGCCTTCCATCCTGTGCTTCGCATATATCCCAAATATTGGGATTGCCGGAAGGATATGGGGAATCAATCATGAGATTGAAATGAGTCCATTGCCCGCTCTTTTTATCATAGCAGTCGAGCAGTCCTTCATGGGTTCCCATCCAAATTTTCCCTTCCTGGCCACAGCAAATGGCCCAAACAGAATTACTGCTTGGAGAATTCGGATTGGATGGGTCGCTCCCGTAGTTCTTAAAAGTTTTCGACTTGAAGTCGAACCGGCAGACTCCGGCATTTAAGGTCCCTATCCACAAATATCCGTCCTTGTCTTCTGTAATGGTCCGGAGGTTGTTGCTGGGAAGAGAGTTCGGGTCCTTTGGATTGTGTTGAAAATGGATGAAACGGCCTGTTTTTTTATCCAGAAGATCCAGCCCTTTATCTGTGGTGATCCATAGATTTTGATTTGAATCCTCAAATACGGAAAAAAGATAGTTATCAATAAGCGAATGGGGATCCTGTTCTTGATGTTGAAAAATGAGATACTCATTGCCGTCAAAGCGCGCCAGTCCGTAAGGGCTTGTGATCCAGATGAAACCCAGACTGTCTTGAAAGATGCAGTGAACGACAGTCAGGGAATGCCCGTTTGAGCTGGGCATCAGGTGGTCAAAATAAGGATCCTGGATCTGCCCTAATAATGATAATGGAATCAGGATAAACACAGAAAACACTTTAAAAAACACAGCTTTCTTCATCGATTTTTTTGTATTGTAGCAGAATAGAAAAGAAATGGGAATTTCTTAAAAGACTCAGTCAAAAGTCCTATTTTTAATAAATCAGACTTTTGTCCGGCATCTTTTTAGCTTTGATATGAGTATTATCTGTAAGAATCAACTATTCTATTGCTGTTTTTATGGATTATTTGAAAAAGTCTGTTAAAAAAAGGAAGCGGCGGTAGCCTGCCTTGAATGGAGGATTCTATGAGAGAAAAAAATATGGCTTTTGGATTCATTATCGTCTGCTTTATGGTGATTATGGGAATGCATGGCTTTGTAATAGATAGGAATTCTGATGATTTGATAGCCTTCAATTCTGACCGGAGCGGGAATGATGAAATTTATGTCATGGATATGCACGGCAAAAATATCCAGCAGCTCACAAAAAATTCATTTGTGGATTACTTTCCGTCTTGGTCCGGTAATGGGAAATGGCTTGCCTACACATGTTTTAAAGATGACAACTGGGATATTTATAAAATTGATTTGGAGACCGCTCAGATAACCAGCTTGACTCGTCATGCGGCAAAAGACGTAGAACCGGTCTGGTCTCCAGACGGATCAAAAATGGCTTTTACGTCCGACAGGGATGGGAATCCAGAAATCTACATTATGAACGCTGACGGTACAGGGAAAGTCCGGTTAACTCATAACAAAGCGGTAGATGTGTTCGTGCACTGGTCTCCGGATGGTTTGAGCATAGCCTTTTGTTCGAATCGGGATGGTGATTTTGAAATCTATGTTATGGATTCAGACGGAAACAATATAAAGAGATTGACCAAGAGCCAGAGTAATGATTGGATGCCCAAATGGTCTCCTGATGGAAGTAAAATCATGTTTGTTTCAGAACGTGACGGAGATCCAGAGATCTATATCATGGATCCGGATGGAAGTGATCAGAGGAACATTACCCGTCATTCCGGAAAAGACTTTGAGCCGGATTGGTCTCCGGATGGTTCGATGATCGTCTTTGTGTCTAATCGAAACGGAATTAAGAATATATTTCGGGCTAATCTCTCTGCTGATTATGAAATAATCAATATAGAGTAGTTGACCGATGGGAATTATTCCGACCGCCATCCGGTCTGGCAGCCAGATAAAATAAGGAGATAACTTTTGGTTAAAGCTCGTGCTTCCTGAGAAATATTCTGAAAGGTAATCTGAATATGAAAATAAAAATATGGATTTTTTGCTGTTTGATCATTCTATCCGTCAGCAATGCGTTTTCACAGGAGATATTCCCGGCAGTGATGCGCGGAGATCTGGACAGGGTTGAAATATTGATTGAAGAACATCCAGAATGGATAAACGCCACCTCCTGGGGGGGGTGGACTCCTTTGCACCGGGCCGCACAGTTCGGACACGGAGATATCATCGACTTACTGATTTCCAAAGGGAGCAATATGGAAGCAAAAACAAACTTGGATATAACGCCGTTGTATGCTGCCATCATTGGCCAGAAATCGGATGTTGTCAAACAGCTGATTGGAAAGGGAGCTGATGTTTTCGCTCTGAGAAAAGACGGTGAAACCATGCTTCACATCGCTGCAGCTCTGGGACAGGAGGATATTGTCGAAATACTGATTTCAAACGGATTGGAAGTCGACGTGACCCGAAGATACGGAGTCACACCCTTACACCTTGCCTCGGTTTTCGGGCATAAATCCACTGTGGAGGCGCTCCTCTCGAAGGGAGCGGAAATCGATCGGAAAAATGACAACGGCAGCACAGCGCTTCACCTGGCTGCTGCAGCAGGGGAGACACAAATTGTTGACTTGCTTAAGGAAAAAGGCGCCTCAGATGCTCCTGAAGAATACGATGAAATTACCGGTGAATATCTGGGGCTGAAAAAACCGGGTTCGACACCGAAGCTTTTTGCGCCCGGCATACTCCTGAATACACACCGGCCGCACGGCGGTATCGCCTTTTCACCCGACGGAAAAGAAATCTACTGGGCTGCAGCCCTGGATTTTGGCGCCTTTCAAAAGATATGGATGATGCATCAGAATAACGGTCAATGGAGTTCGCCCAAAGCTGTTTCTTTTCGGGATTCCTATACATACGGCGGTCCGGCGGTTTCACCGGACGGGGAAAGATTCTTTTTTGATGTCCTCAAACCCCCGGACGAAAGCGGCGGAAGACCGGATCACGATATCGGTTTTCGGGAAAAACAGGCATTCGGCTGGGGAGATGTGATCAAACCGGGACCTCCGCTGGATTCTGACAAGTCCGCTCTCGGCCCGTCCGTCAGCCGAAACGGAACGGTATATTTCTACAGTTTTGACATGGAGGGAGGTTTCGGCTCTGTCGATATCTATCGTTCCAGGCTCACGAAGGAAGGATATGAAAAACCTGAAAACCTCGGCGATTCCATCAATACCGAATTCATGGATACGCTGCCTTATATCGCCCCAGATGAAAGTTATTTGCTCTTTTCCTCCATGCGGCCTGACGGGTACGGTGACTTTGATCTGTATATAAGTTATAGGAATGAAGACGGGACCTGGACAAAAGCCAGGAATTTGGGAGAAAAAATAAATACATCCGCCAGAGAATCCTCATCGATCGTTTCTCCAGATGGAAAATACCTCTTTTTCATGAGCCGAAGAAACGGCATCGGAGAATTTTTCTGGGTAGACGCAGAAATCATCAAAGATTTAGAATCAAAAGAATCCAAATAACGGAAAAAAAATGAAAAAATTGACTTTATTAACCGTAATAGGTTTTGTAGCCTTAACAAGCATCACCGCTCATGAGAAGGATTTCCCCAAACTCACCGGCCCCTATCTGGGCCAGAATCCGCCGGGCATGAAACCTGAAATTTTTGCACCGGGGATCATATCCAACAAAGACAGATATGAACTCAATTCGGAATTCTCTCCCAAAGGGGACGAGTTTTATTTCGAACTTTCAACGACCACGCCGGAGCAGAAAAGAATGGGCGTCTATTTTTATGTCATTTTGGTCAGTAAGAGCATTAACGGAGTATGGACAAAGCCCGAAATGGTCCCTTTTTCCGGAAAGTATGCTACGATGGATTTTTGTTTTTCTCCTGCCGGAAACCGGCTTTATTTCACTTCGGACCGGCCAAACGAATTTGAGTCCACCCCCAAGAACAATATCTGGTATGTCGAGCGGAGAAGAGGCGGCTGGTCAGAACCCATAATCTTAGGGCCTCCCATTTATAAGCCCAATGTCAGGCAGGGACAGCACACCCTGGCTGCAAACGGAACGCTTTATTTCCGGTCGGGTGATGATCTTTTTTGCTCAAAGTATGTCAACGGCAACTTTACTGAACCCGTCATTTTGCCTCCGGAAATCAACAGTCCGTATCCGGAATCAAAACCCTATGTAGCCCCAGATGAAAGCTTCCTTCTTTTTGTCCGTTATGACATGCCTGTGTCCATAGACGGAGGCAGGGGGCTTTATATTAGTTTCAAAAAAAAGGATGGAAGCTGGACAACGGCCAAAAACACGAACATTCAGGGAAGTCTGCCCAAATTTTCTCCTGACGGAAAGTATTTCTTTTTTTCTCGCGGCGGAGATATTTACTGGGTGGATTCGAAAGTCATAGAAGACCTGACACCAGAAGAGTTAAAATAAGGCAGGAAAATATGAAAAAACGAATTTTTATCATCTGTTTGCTGCTGGTAGCGACATTAAGTGTTCATGCCCGACAAGAGGGCTCTGAAGATCGGAAGATGATTAAAGATGAGCTCTTTGAGGCTGCGAGAAAGGGGAACTTTGCTGCCGTAAAAGACCTGCTGACAAAATATCCTGACATGATGAATGTCAGAGATACAGGCGGCCGGAATCTGCTTCATGTTGCCAATAACAGCAGTGAGCTGGTTGAATACCTGATCAAAAACGGATTGGATATTGAAGCCCAGACAAGTAGCCGGTGGAGACCCCTGCATAGCCAAGCTTACAAAGGGCACATGGCTGGCGTCGAACTCCTGCTTGAGCACGGGGCAGATATTGAAGCTAAAACCTCCTTCGGCCATACGCCTCTTTTTAGCTCTCTCCGTTGGGACCGGATCGAAGTGACAAAATTCCTGATCAAGAAAGGAGCGGACCTTAATCCCACCACTGAACTGGGAAGAACTCCGTTGATCACTGCCTCTATTGAGGGTAATGCGGAACTTGCAAGGCTTTTCATTGACAATAACGCGGACACAAGCGTCAAGGATCATAACTACCAAAGGACGACGCTGCATTTCGCTGCCCTATACGGCCAGCTTGATATTGTTGATGCGCTGGTGAAAAAAGACGCCAATGTCAATGAAAAGGATGGGGACGGGAAAACGGCCCTTGATTACGCCTGCAGATACGGTCATGAGAAGGTGGCAAAGCTGTTAAAATCGGCTGGAGCTGAGGGCAAAATCGATCCCGGGCATTTCGGGTTTTCTCCTTATCCTAATAAAACCTTAAAAGAAGGCGAGGCTTATGCGTGGTATATGGGGAATGCAGGTTACGCCGTAAAAACAAAAAACCATTTTCTCCTCTTCAACTACAGCTACGGCTCCGGTGCAGGCAACCCGGAAGAGCCCCGACTGGCCAACGGCCGCATAAATTTAGATGAAATTGCCGGTTGCCGCACTCTTGTTTTTGCCAGCAGCCCGCACCACTCGCATCACCATCCCGAAAAATTCAACCAGTGGCAGAAGACTCATAAAAATATCACTTTTATCTACAGCTTTGAGGACAAGTTAGGCAGAAATCCAAATTACTTCAAGGATGTGGAAGGACCTGAATATATTTATCTGCCCGATGGAGAGAAAAAGGTCATTCAAAGTGTGAAAGTGGAAACTCTCCCCATTGTTTCGCCTCATGGGAGCCCCGGATCAGGATTTCTGATAGAAGCAGACGGGCTGGTGATCTTTTTCGGAGGGAAACATCTGCTCTTCAGTGAATCCCAAAGAGAGGCCTTCCATAAACCCATCGACACGCTGAAGGATAGGGGGCAGCAAATCGATCTTTTAATTCTGCAGGGAAATTTTGCCTTGGGCCGGATTTTTCCCGTCAACCTGGAAGGAGTCGACTATGCCGTCAAAACGCTTAAGCCTAAAGCCATTCTCATCTCAGGAGGCGATTCGACGGAGTTCGTATTGTTGGAAGTGGCCGCAGCTCTGGAAAAATATAAAGATCACACTAAGGTCTTCTGTCCCGAACACCGGGGCGATATGTTTATTTTTATTAATTAGAATGACTCCGAACTAAAAAAATTTAAAGACAAGTAAAAAATAAAAAGGAGAATATATTGGATACTATAAAAAGAGTATTATGCCTTTTCTTTATCCTTATCTTTTTCGGTGTTCCTGTGCTTTCCCAGGAAATTATTCAAGCTGTAAAGGAGGGAGATATTGATAAGGTTAGAGTGCTTTTAGAGCAAAATCATGAATTAGTGCATGAGAAAGATCGTGTCCGATATACACCTTTACATTGGGCGGCAATGCTCAGAAACAAGGACATGGCGGAACTTCTCCTCTCAAGGCATGCTGATATAAATGATCAATCCAATAATCAACATTTAACTCCGCTTCAAAGTGCACTTATGTTCAGGTATGGTGAGGATCCTGCCGTACTTGACTTTCTCGTCGATATGGGCGCACGAGTAGAATACTCAAACAGTAAAGGAATATCAAACCTTATTATGGCATCTGCTGCTGGTTATAAGAGGTTAGTGCAAATACTACTTTCCAAAGGGGTAGATGTGAATGGCTGCAATAAATATGGCTTGATTGCACTGCATATTGCTGCGTGGACTGGTCATCTGCAGATTGTTGAATTGTTGATCAAGAGTGGAGCTGATATCAATGCTGCAAGTCTTGACGGAAGAAGGCCTATCACCATGGCTAGAGAATCGACCAGGCAGGACATCATCGATCTTCTTATTTCCAAAGGTGCTGATACCGGGCCGCAACGATTTCCTGTTCTGAAAGGCGAATATCTCGGCATGAAAAAACCCGGCCTTACCCCTGAAATTTTTGCCCTGGGTATTGTTTCGACAGAGAACCGGGAGCACAGCGGTTTGGTTTTTTCACCCGATGGTAAGGAACTGTACTTTACCATACAATTCCAAAAACCGCAGGGCGGGTATGGGCAGCACATGTTCGTAATGCGTGATCAGGAAGGAAGATGGACAAAACCAGAAAATCCTTTTAAAACAACCTATGGCAATAACTGCGGTTCATTCTCATCTGACGGAAAAAGGCTTTATTTTCATTCTCATAGACCAAGAAAGCAAAATGGAGAACCAATAAGAGATACTGATATCTGGTATGTTGAAAAGAAGGGAAAGAAATGGAGTGATCCGGTTCGTTTGGAAACGCCGGTTAACTCAGATAAATATGATGTCGGACCGCGTATCACAGACAGAGGCACACTGTATTTCAGCTCCGATCGTGATAAAGGAAACTCTGATATTTATCAGGCTGTCATGAAAAATGGTAAATTTTCCGATCCAGAAAAAATCCGGGGTTATGTGAATACAGAAAATTATGAAACAATCAGTTATGTTGCTCCTGATGAATCATTTCTCATATATTATTATATTTATCCTGAAGAATATTTTGTGCCGGGATTGATGATCAGTTTCCGTAAAGATGATGGATCATGGTCCCAGCCAGTAGACATGAAAGAAAAACTCGGTTTAAAGGCTAATGATCTGCTCCATGCAAATTTATCACCGAATGGTAAATATCTCTTTATCTTGGATGATATGGATATTTACTGGGTGGATGCGAAGATCATTGAAGAATTAAAACTAAAAAAATTGAAATAAAGGAAGAGGTTACAAAATGAAAAAAGCAATTTATATCCTCTTTGTGATACTAGCCACATCAACAAGTGTTATTGCTCAACAAAAAGATTTCCCTAGACTCACCGGCCCCTACCTGGGCCAGACGCCGCCGGGGGAAAGGCCGGAACTGTTCGCGCCCGGTATCATCTCCGTGGATGAGAATTTCGAGCACAGCGCCGCTGTTTTTTCGCCTGACGGCAGAGAAGTCTTCTGGTGTACAAATGTCAATGGGGATACAGATAAAAGGGTGGCCGGCAACCTCCGCTTGTATACCATGAAAATGGTTGACGGTTATTGGACCGAGCCCCGACCAGCCCCTTTTGTTAAAAACATCTTGGTCGAACGGCCCGTTTTTTCGCCGGACGGGGAGAGACTCTACATCGAATTCGGCAGCGATCCGTATCATGAAAGCGATACCGATATCTACGTGGTCAAGCGAACGGCTGAAGGCTGGTCCGATCCGGAACCTGTATCTCCTCTGATCAATTCCTCGGCTATTGAGCGCTTGCACTGCGTGACGGCCGACGGTTCGCTCTATTTTTCCAGAAATAATTTCACCCGAAATGAAGCATTTTTTGTTTCGAGATGGGAGAATGGAGAATTTTTCAAGCCTGTAAAACTGGGAAAAGGCTACAATTCCGATGAATACGAGGCGGCGATTTTGATCGCCCCTGATGAGGAGTTTATGCTGATCTCCTCGACGGGTATTCAACATAGGGGAGTGAAATTCCTCATCAGTTTCAAAAAAGACGATGGTTCCTGGTCCGATAGAATTGAACTCCCGTTTTACTGCGGAGGCTTTTTTGCTCTTTCACCCGACGGGAAATATCTTTTCTTTATGAATGAAGGGATATGGTGGGTCAGCTCATCTGTATTTGACAAACTTAAACCGAATAATCTGAAATAAAGAGGAGTTCAAGGAAAAAAAAATATTCATTCTCAGGAAAGTGCTTTATCCTTCAGACGGGAAGGAATTTCAAATACTCCTATCGAAGTTTTCTTCCAACATCCTAAAACTCAGGTTCAAATCAGGTGATCCTCAAGGTCTTGTGACTTATCCGGAAGAAAGCATCCTGATCGATACGGGCAATTGGCTGGGACTTGTTCTGCCTGAGAAATATTTTTAATAATATGGATAACGGCCAATGGCACTATGATGTGTACTGGCTTGATGCGAAAAGCATCGAAAAATTAAAGCAAAAAACTGAAATAAAATAAGGAAAGGATAAAAAAAATGAAAAACCGAATTCTTATCATTATTATTCTCATTTTTTCAGCACAAGCTGCCGATGCGCAAGCTTTGAAACCTTCTTCAACTTCTTTGTCTCATGAAAAACATTGCACCATCATCTACGCCTACAACGGCAGGACGGTACTCGCCGGCAACAACGAAGACTGGATCAATCCATTCCCGATCATTTGGTTCCAGCCGGCCAAAGACGGAAAATTCGGATACATGGGTTTCGGATTCCAGAGCGGCTGGCCGAAAATGGAAGATTATCAATGGGAAGGCGCTGTGAACGAAAAAGGATTGTTTTATGACTATGCCACGACCGAGGAAGTGAAAGTGCCGCGTGATCCTAACAAGTCTGATTGCTGGTGGCTGTCGGGGAAGATCATAGAGGAATGTTCGACAGTCGATGAAGCGATTCAGGTGTTCTCGGAATACAATTTCAAGGATGGCGTGTGGAAAGGACATTATATGATCGGAGACCGTTTCGGCAATTCTGCCATTATTGAACCTCTCGGAGTCATCAGAAGAGAGCATTCATACCAGATTGCGACGAATTTTCTGCTGTCAAGAACCGATCCTGAAACTTCGAACGATCCACGATACCGACTTGCATTGAAATGGTTTGAACAGGCGGATCAAATATCCCTGGATCTGTTCCGCCGAATTCTGGCTGACACCCACATGGAAACATTTAACGGCTCTTCGGGAACACTCTATTCCTATATACATGACCTTAAAAAGGGGGATGTCTATATATACAATTTTCATGATTATGATCAGGTGGTCAAACTCAATATCCACGATGAATTGAAAAAGGGTGAACATGTGATGCTTATCTCCTCCATCTTTCCCAATGAGAATTTTGCAGCGCAGAATTACAGGGCGACCTATGTCACGACCGAGATGCTGAGGAAAGCTTTGCAAAACGGGGTAACCGGAGAGGATGGAGCGATTGCGTTTTTAAAACTGTTGAACGCTCCGGATCCCAATCCGGCTAGGTATCAGCTTGGAGAAGAATATCTGATTGCAGGGGGAAACGCGTTGATCCAGTACAACAAGCTGAATGAAGCTGTAGAGCTGTTCAAATATATCGTTGAGGAATTTCCACAATCCGCCAATGCATATGACAGTCTCGGCGATGCCTACAGGAAAGCAGGTCAGACCGATTTGGCCATTGAAAGCTTCCGGAAATCTCTGCAGCTGAACCCGAACAATAACACCGTCAGAGATAAACTGAAAGAACTATATAAGAATCATTAGAGCAGTAAAGTCCATTGATCAATTTAGTCCCTGATACTATCACTTTTAGTTTTACTGGTATTATCGTTTGTACTGGGCAGATGCTAAAGTCATCGAAGAATTCAAATCCAAGGAATTGAACTCATGGAGGATGCATAATGAAAAACAGTTATGTATTCATTTTTATTTGTTTTTGCTTGGTATGGACTGTACCAGGATGTCAAAAAACATCTTATCAAAGTAAAACAAAGCCCTATTCCTCAGCACAATTACAGTCCGCTGTTGAAGAGTATCTGGAAGATAAAACCAATGTTCTGGGTACAATTGTGAAGGTGAACATTAAGGATGAAAAATCCTATGTTGCGTCAAGTGGTTATATTGACTCATCGCGGACAATCCCTATCAGGCCAAACACCCAGTTCGTTATTGGCAGTGTTACGAAGATCTTTACTGCTGTTCTGGTCAATCAACTCATAGAACATGGACAGGTGCAGTTGCAAAGCCCGATTATAGAGTATTTGCCGTCCGAGTGGTCGGCGATTCTCAAAAAGATAGAGTACGGCGACGAGATCACTGTAGAGCAGGTGCTGAGCCACCGAAGCGGCATCGCGGATGTGACCAATGACGAGGCATTTCAGAGATCGCTGTTTCTTGACACGAGGTCTGGTGTGAAACCTCTGGACGTCATCAGGATAGTCCAGCAGAGCAAAGAGACCGGGTTCAGACCCGGTTCGAATTTCCAGTACTGCAACACCAATTACATCCTGCTTGGAGCATTGATCGAGAGTGTATCCGGCCTTTCCTACAGACAGGTTCTTCAGAAGAATATCCTGGATCGGGTCGGGCTCGAGAATACATTTTTGGCTGGAAGCACATTCGGGGACTTCAGTGGCACGATCGCATATGGGTATAGTGAAGTCGAAGGAGCCCTAGATGACGGGAATAAGGTCCATGTCGAATGGGCCCACGCCGCCGGCGGGATTATAAGCACTGCCGAAGATCTCATCACTTTTTACAGGGCTTTGGAGTCGGGTCGTCTCTTTGACAATGCCGGCACCTACCGCCGGATGTGCCAGCTGGTTAGCCACAACGAGAACTACGGGCTGGGTCTGGAGATCGTTAACGATCCTGATGCCGGTCTTTACTATGGCCACCGGGGCAACTTCATGGGAACACGCACCATCCTGGCATTCTTCCCGCAAGAGCAGATGACCATAGTCCTATGCCACACCTACACCGGTTTCTCGATGTCGCACCCCGCCGACCTGTTGAAGCAGGTGGTGAAATGGTTCCGGGGAGAGGCGTCTGCGGTTGAGGCCGCCCCGGTTTTCCAGGGGCCCGATATCCTGGAAGACTCATCGAACCTGGTTGCCAACGAAGAAATGACTGCCAGCGGTGAATGGGATTTCGCGCCGCAGGAAGTTTGGCGCCTCGGTAGCCTAGGTGCGCTTCCGCTGGACCTGGTCGGCAACATCCACGTCGATGATGATGGATCGCTGTACCTGCTGGATCGGGGTTCGGGGGAGGTCGCGGTGCTGGGTGCTGGTGGGAACCTGCTGCGCTCATTCGGAGGTCATGGGGACGGTCCGCTGTTCCAGTACCCCGTTAAGCTTTTCATCACACCCGGGTATGTGCATGTGCTGGATATGGAAGCAAACAGAGACAGGATCAAAACCTACGATAAGAGCGGCCGCTATGTGAACACGTTTGATGTGGAGAAGGGCGTCTCCCCGAGATTGTTCATAGATGACGAGACGTATGCAGCTGTACGCAGCGGTTCTGGTATTCTGGACTGGCCCGAGCACGAGCTGCTCGAACTCATATCACTGAAACAGAGCAGTGGTGCGGTCCTTATGAGATTTCCAGCCGAGGATAAGTTGATCCTGAAAGTTATGGTGCCCATGGGACGCTATATCATAGTGGAGGATGACATCGATATATTCCCGCGCCTGATCCTTCACTATGATAATGGCATGCTGTTCCTGGGCCGAAGCGATCGGTATTTTATTAAAAAGATCGATCTAAAAAACGGCGAGCAGACAGCTTTCTCCATCAAGGGACGTGGAGGAGCGATGCTGCCACAGGGCTATGCCGTGAGCCTTGCCGCCAGGAAAAAAGTCGCAGGCAAGGACATGACTGGCGAGACGAAGGAACGATTCCTCGCAGGATTCCCTGATCGGCAAACTTGCTATACGAGTATAACAACCGACGACCAGGGCCTCATATATGTTTTCGTTCCTGATATCACCGATTTCGGAAAACAGGAAATTGATATTTTTTCTCCGGCAGGCAAGTATATTTATCACGCCGTTATTCGACTTCCTGCAAAGTTGCAAAGAGTCAGACCATTTGTGTTTCAGGGTAAATATTTGTTTGTATTGGTAAAGGATGAAAAGGGAGAGCACCATCTTGTCAAATATAAAATAAGAACGCCGGAATATTTTTAAATGCTGGGGGTAATTCGAGATCATGCATCCGGATCCTTATGCCTTTGTCTCTAAAGAAGAATTTTACCAATTACCACAAAACCTGAACCATGAAATTCCCGGTTTGAGTTGAGGGAATAGGGCTTCTTATTCTATTGTCTCTGAGATTCGGAGCATTAAAGTTTTTTGCTGAACTATTTAAGGTTTCAGACGTTATTAATGAAGTGGACATCAAATGATCCAGACTCTTTGACATTAAAAAGTTTTAAAAAGGAGAAGTCATGTTTAGACAAGCTGAAACCATATTGAATCCTCTTTTTTTGGCGCTGGCTGTATTGTTCCTTATCTTTATCAGTCTGCGCATTAGAGGAGTTTTCTTTAAAAAGAAATCCAGGGTTCCTATATGGAAAAAAGAGACCGGTTTGACCTACAGAATATCGGGGTTGCTTAAAGCTTTTTCACTGCTGCTGATGGCAGCCGGTATCCTTTATTTCCTTTTTATTATTCTCATATTTACAGGCGTACTTCATGCCTATGTGAAAACACTGTTTGTTGTTATCTTCAGTGCATGGGCCCTTTTGGAATTCTTTATGAGCTTTTCAATCCCGGGGAATTTACCCAAAACATCGCTCTTCAGACGGAGCCTTCATTTTTTGACCGTTGTGATATGCATAGCCGGGGCCGTGTTTTTATTTCCGAAGATCATACAATCTTACCCTTTCCCTGCAGAATCTGAGTGTGTTCTGCTCGACCTCCCGGTCCGGGGAGAATGGCTGTCAGGCCACGCCGGCGCCACGACACTGACCAATAACCATTATAGAAACAGATATGCCATAGATTTTTTGAAGATCGGACCTGACGGCCGGTTTTACAAAGGAGATGAGAATGATGTGACTGATTTTTATTCGTACGGCGAACCGGTTTATGCGCCGGCAGACGGGCTGATAACCGAAGTCATGGACGGCTTTACCAGTGATGTCTTTGGTGAGCCGGATACGGAAAACCTCGGGGGAAATTATGTCATTCTGGATATAGGTAATGGCAGGTATTTCTATGTCGGCCATTTAATGAAAAGCAGGATTCAGGTTGAAGAAGGACAGGCTGTATCAAGAGGAGATATTCTGGGGTATGTCGGCAATTCGGGAAACACTTTTTTTCCCCATCTGCATATACACGTTCAGAACAAGCCGACCGCTAATCCTGAGGGAAGGATCACCTATCCTTTCCGTTTTAAAACAATGCACAGAAAAAGACTGATATTCTGGCACAAGGTCAGGAATGCGGCTTTGATACGGAATGATAGATTCCATGATTAAGCTGTTGTCATTGAGTGTTCCGGATTCGAGAGAACTAGCAAAAGAGGCGAAAAAGACTGATACTTTTTATGCCTTGATAAAACCCCCTTATTCTGTCATATTTTTTATTAACCTGTATTATTCACGAGCCAAGCTTGCTGTAGATGCAAGGCACAGTGTATGAAGTCGTGGTCTTTCATCACTACGAATGCCCTGTAACGAAGCAGATGCAGTGAGATTGGTTCGCCTTAATGGTAAAAAAATGGCGATTAAAATAAAAGTATAAACAGGAAAAATATTTGAGACACTATTCTTGAAAAAAGCTCGCAGATCGCTGAAAATAAATTAATAATAAAAACATCGCCATTTTTTTTATGAATAATGCAGGTTAAAAGTTTTTAAGAGACTTAAATGATCAGATTGGCGATTGCTTTGAAGTCTGTCCGAAAAGGCACTTTGATCAAGAAAATAATATTTATTTCTATCGCTGTTTTTCTTTTTTCTCCTGTTCTTTTTTCCCTTGATCCGTCCGTTCAGTTAAACCAGTATCTCTCAAGGATGTGGACCACTGAAAAGGGCCTTCCTCAAAACACCATCACTTCCATGGTTCAAGCAAGAAACGGGTATATCTGGCTGGGCACTCCCACCGGGCTGGTGTGTTTTGACGGAGTTCGATTCAGGGCCTTTTCCCGATCAAACACTCCTGCCTTGAGCCATGACAGGATATCCTCTCTCTACGAAGATGTCAGCGGAATTCTCTGGATCGGTACAGACGGAGGCGGCCTTTATTCATTAAGCCAAGATCCAGGCGGTCAAAAGCATCAATGGAAACATTACTCTGTTCGGGAAGGGCTTTCCAACAACAATATAAGAACAATGATCAGTGATTGGAAGGGAAATCTCTGGGTGGGTACAGATTATGGTCTCAACCGAATAGGTCAGGACGGGATCCGTATCTATACCACTGAAGACGGTCTTTATGACAATATTATCACGGCTCTGACCCTTGACATACAGGGTCATCTGTGGGTAGGAACCCTGCAGGGTGGATTGGCTCAAATCCAGGATCATGCCATTTTTATCTACGGTCCGGAAAAGGGATTGCTGAATCCCTCTGTTCTTAGCCTGGCTTCAGACTCCTCCGGAAATATGTGGGCAGGAACTTTGGAAGGGCTTTATTTTTTGGGCCGAAACTCCTATGTCCTTCAGTCCATTCCAGGGACGTCCTACACTCCTGTCACATCACTTGTCTGGGACGATTCCGGCATCCTTTGGATCGGAACCATGGCGGATGGTTTAATGCAAAGAACAAGAACTTCTTCTTCCGAATGGATCCTGGAAAACAGATTTCCCGGCGAATACATCCGCTGCTTGTTGTTTGATTATAAAGGAAATCTCTGGATAGGAACCGATACCGAGGGCCTGATTGAATTGAAAACGCCTCTTGTCACTAATATCACCGCAAGTCAGGGCCTGCCTGAAAACACTGTTTTTTCTGTGATAGAGACTTATGACGGTTCCCTGTGGGCCGGGACGAGAAACAAAGGCCTCTGTCAGATCAGAGATAGCCGAGTAGCCGCTGTTTTTAATCAGAACAACGGACTCTCCGGAGATGAAGTTCTCACTCTTTTTGAAGATGATCAAAAAGGTCTCTGGATCGGAACACAGGGACAAGGGCTCAGTATCATGAAGAATGGTCAAATGACCTCTATGACCACGGAAGACGGGCTTGAATCAAATACGGTGACGGCGGTCATTCAGGATATAGAAGGAGTGATGTGGATTGGAACGGACAAGGGGCTTAACCAGATCAGCAGAAGCGGTACGGATACTAAGGAGATCAAAGATATTCCCGATCTTGAGGGGTATTCCATTGACGCTCTGTTCCCGGGCAAAGAAAATATTCTTTTTATCGGAACAAACAGAGGGCTTTTCGCCTATAAAAAGGGAAAGCCTCTGCAGCCCATCGATATCGGTTTTCGATCATACAGCCCGGAGATCACCTCTTTATAT
>CAZSZS010000066.1:0-29345 GCA_964611275.1 uncultured Eubacteriales bacterium | reverse complement strand
GTAAAAGCTGCCGATAATAAATAATAAGACAAACGTAAAGAAACGAAACATTCTCATATGGTTTCTTAGAAATCTATAAAACCATAGAGAACAAGCAAGACTATGAATGTGTTATCGGCAGCTTTTATGAATAATCAGGTTAGTAGGCGTAGGAGGAAGGACATATATTCCTGAATTCACAGTAGCTGCAGTTGTGCCAGTCCGGCGCAGCATGAAAATCGCCTCTTCTTATACCCTGCTCAGCTTTTTTTATTTTCTCAGCCGCAGCTTCTATCTCTTTTTCCCCTTTATACGCTCTCCCTATGATATCAGATCCCAAAAAATGAAGCCGGGTCTCTAAAAGCTCTGCTTCCTCTGTCTTTGTAAAGGACAGGGCATAAAGGTCCAGCTGAAAGGCCTCCCTTGCCTTTTTATCCGCTTCATCCTGGTCTTTGACCTGAGTGGCTTTAAAATCAGTGATCACCGCTCCGTTTTTAAGCATATCGACTCTGTCCCATCTTCCGACAAACCTGATATTCCCTTCCTTCCACCTGAATTTTTTCTCAAGATAATAAGGAACTCTCTCAGAGGACTCTTCTCTTTTATAAAACCGGCGCAGAGCTTCCTCTCCCGCTTTTTTCTTCATTTCTTCATGTTCACGGCTAAGGAATCCTTCATTGACCCAGTGTTCCTTATAAAACCGGGCCACTTCCTCAACGTCCGGCCTTTCTCCTGACATCCTTTTCTTTAAATAGAAATGGATCGCCTCATGCATCACTCTTCCGAAAATCAGATTGTAGTGCGGAAGGACAGGAACCCGCATAATATGCCTGTATCTGTATTTAAGGGGGCAGGTCAGATAATCATCTACCTGAAAAAAGCTCAAGCTGATGGTCCCTTTTCGTTCTTCCTCTTCTTTTACAGGAAAAGGCTGGGTGATTCTGGGCGCGTATCTTCTGATCTCCTCCTCCGGTGAGGAGCGGATGGTCTTTTCCGGAGCTTTAGCAAGGTCCAAAGCCTCCAGGACAAAAGGGCTGACCTTTTTTAGCCGCTTTACCCCGTAATCCCTGGCCCATGTCAAATAAAGACTCTTTTTGGCTCTGGTCATCCCTACATAAAACAGACGTCTCTCCTCCTGCATGTGTATCTTGTTGAGATCCTCACTGGGAAGGGATTCTTCTCCTGAGGAACGCTGTCTTGTGATGTCATCAGGAAAAGGGATCTTTTCTTTTCTCATTCTCCCAGGAAACCTGTCTGCGATAAGGCTCACCATAAATACTACCGGAAACTCAAGCCCTTTGGCTTTGTGGACAGTCAGTACATTGACCGCATCCTCCTCCAGTTCCGCCTCGGCCGTAGCCGGATTATCACCCACCTGCTGGAGAAGTTCCAGATGTTCGGCAAAGGATTGAATGGAATCATCCCCGGTCAGTTCCGAAAAATCCTTGAGTTTATCAAAAAACAAACGGATATTCTTTATCTTTATCTCCGCTTCAAGGTCTTTTTTCTCCACAAGCGACTTCAAATACCCGCTCCTCTCGAGGAATGAATACAAGACCCTGCCCGCGTTCTGGGAGCTTGAGTATTCCACAAAATAGAGAAGGTCAGTAAAAATCTTTTTTATCTTCCGCACGGATTCACTTGAAATATCGACCGGCAGCTCACTGGTGCCGGTTTTCTGAAAGGCTTTATGCAGAGGCCAATTTTTCCTGTATGCATAATTGGAGACTTTTGTTAAATCATAGGCGCTCACATCATAGACTTCCGATAAAGAAAGGCGGAACAGGCTTTTGCTGTCCTCAAAATCCGTCAGTATTTTGATAAACGATATGAGCAGGCGCACCTCCTCCCTGGAGTAAAGCCCCCTGCTTCCGGAAAAACGGAAGGGGATCTCATTTACATTTAAAGCCCTGATAAAGGGATCCGCATCCGCGTTTCTTCTGACCAGCACAGCCATATCTTTATAACTAAAGCCCTCTTTAATCCTTTCCCTTATGATCTCAGCCACTTGATCGGCTTCGTGTGAGAGAGTATCGAATTGAAGCTTGAATATGCTTTTTTCTTCCTGTTTTCTTGTTGACAGCAGGGATTTGTTTATATTCTCCCTCACTTCCAGGCGGTAGGGATTGTTGTGCTGTATCAACTGATAAGCGGAATCAAGCACAGCCTGGGTGGAGCGGTAATTTTTGTTAATGACGACCCTCTCTGTATCAGGGTACATTTTGGAGAAATCCAGAATATTACTCAGAGAGGCGCCCCGGAACCGAAAAATACTCTGGTCGTCATCCCCGACGACTGTGATGTTTCTGTGTTTTCCCGCTAAAAGCTTCAACATCTGGAACTGGATGTAATTGGTATCCTGAAATTCATCCACCAGGATATATTTGTATCTTTCCTGAAAATGCTTCAACAGAGAAGGCCTCTTGCGGAACAAATCCACAGCCAGCACCACCTGGTCTTCAAAATCAATTTTCCCCTGCTCCGTAAGGATCTTCTGGTATTCTTTATACACCCCGGCTATTTCCATGTGTTTTAAAGCCGCCTCTTTATCAGCAGGACCTTTCGCCTTTTTCTCCATGTCAGAGGCAAATGTCACATACTGTTCAGGCTTTACATCCTCCTGCTTAAGCCTTCGTATGGCCGCCAGAATTTCCTGGATATGTTTTGTGGGACGGCTCAAAGGCCTATAAATGTCAAGAGGGAACCTGAACAGATTCTGTCTGAAGAAAATGGACTGATCCACTTCATCCAACAGCTTAAAATCAAGGGGAAGCCCGATCTCATGTCCGTAATCCCTGAGAACACTCTCACCGAATGAATTGAACGTCGCCACATCAACGAATGAGTAACTGTAGGGAATAAGAATATCGACTCTTTCTTCCATTTCATTAGCTGCTTTTTCAGTGAAGGTGACCGCTAATATTTGTTCCGGTCTTGCATATTTGGCTGAAATCAAATACGCGACCCTGTGAGTGAGGACTTTTGTCTTTCCGGTCCCGGCTCCCGCTATGATCAGCAGAGGGCCCTGCGTATGAGTCACGGCTTTCCTCTGTTCCGGATTGAGTTCTTTTAGTAAATCTTCCATTTGGGACACCCGTATCTTATGCTGCGTTCTCGGGAAAAAACAAAGCCTCGGGATTACGTCAGCTTTTTCTCTTTGATATAAATTCTATTTTTTGACGATGACGATCTCATCCGGCTTGACCAGCCAGAGTTTTTCACGGGCTTTTTTTTCTACAGCCTGGGGATTAGTCTTGAGTTCACTTATCTCCTTCTGAAGACCCAGTTTTTCTTTTTCCAGCTGTTCGGCTTTTTCAATCAGTTCCTGCTGTTTTTTCTCTGCTTTGTACGTATCTATCAAACCGTTCTTTCCAAAAAAAGATACCATAATAAGAACAAAAAACAAGAAGACAAGACTTGCGGTGAAAAACTTTTTTTTGAATCCCGGAGAACCGTTCTCCTGCTTTTTCATCTATGAAATCAACTCCAATCCCGAACTAATGAGGCTTTTTACCTCTTTTTTTGACCCGGCTTCCGCATAACACCGGATGACAGGGACCGTTCCTGAGAAACGAAT
This sequence comes from uncultured Eubacteriales bacterium, assembly GCA_964611275.1. GTDB lineage: Bacteria > Acidobacteriota > Aminicenantia > Aminicenantales > Aminicenantaceae > WJMT01. The sequence goes on along the minus strand of CAZSZS010000066.1, from coordinate 25,789 downwards.
CAGCATCCAGTCGTCTTCCGAGAAATTGAATTTAAGCCCATCCGCCTCCTGCGTGCTCAGTACCTTTCTTTGACCCACTTCAGCAGGGGGATTTTTTATCAGCTCTTCCAAATTTTGATTGATCTTCTCGGTCAGGTCGACTTTGACCTGCCCTCTTATCTTTTTCCCATACTTCTTGAACAACTCTTTGGTCAATTCAGAAAGACTTTTCCCTTCAACTGATATCATCTCCGCTACGAGCAGTCCTGCAAATATTCCGTCCTTTTCGGGTAGATGGCCCTTTATTACAAGGCAGGCGCTCTCCTCTCCCCCGAACACTATCTTTCCCCTTAAAAATAAATCCGCAAGATACTTAAAGCCCACTGGAGTCCTGTACAGCTTCATGCCATAATGACGCGCTATCTTATCCAGCAAATGAGATGTGGCCACAGAGCGGCCCACGCCGCCCTTCAATTTCTTTCTGGTCACCAAATACTCCAGAAGCAGGGCCAGTACCAAATCCGGATCGACAAACATCCCCTTTTCATCGACAATCCCGTATCGGTCTCCATCAGAGTCTGTGGCAACTCCCATATGACAGCCTTTTTCTTTGACTGTCTTTTTCAATTCCCACAGGTCTTCGTTCCGGCAGGAAGGATTTATACCCCCGAAATAGGGGTCAATATAGCCATGCAGCTCTACGATAGGTATATGATTCTCCTCTAAGATCTCATCCAAATACTCCCTGCTGGTGCCGTATAAAAGGTCTACTCCTATCTTTATCCCTGACTTCCTGATCACATCAAAATCAATTTTTTTCTGGATATCATCCAGATATTCATGCTGCAGATCGATCTTTTCAATAAATTCGGACTTCGGGTAATAGGGGCAGGAACTGTACTGGTGGGAGAGATTTCTTATCTCCTCCTCGATCTGATCGGTCACTTCCGGCAAAGCCGGGGCTCCTGTCTCCCCGTTGAATTTGAGGCCGTTATATTCCGATGGATTGAAGGATGCTGTAAAATTAATCCCTCCCTGTGCTTTTCTCGAGATGATCTGGAAGGATTGGGCTTGGGAGGGAGCGTCCCGGTCTGTCAAATAAACATGGATCCTGTTATGAGAAAGAACCTTGGCTGCTTCTAAAGCAAACCTATCTGAAAGAAAACGGGTGTCATAATTAACGACTACAGAAATTTTGGAATCGAATTTTTTCTTCAGGAAATTCGCGATCGCCTGAACCACAATACGGACGTTCTGAAAGGTGAATTCCTCCCCCATAACAGCTCGCCAACCAGATGTGCCGAATTTTATCATGACCAACCGCACAAAAAGTAACACAAGTCTTGTTCAAAAGCAATACAAAACCATCATTTTCATTGATTTCACTTTTTTTTTCCCGTCATGGGAACAAAACGGACGCCCAGTATTTCTTTTTCCACTCTTTTTCCCTGCCTCTTTTCAATCAAGGTCAATATTTGAAAAGAAGATGGGTTCCCTATGGGAATGACCATCTTTCCGCCTTCCCTGAGCTGCTTAAAAAGCGCGGGAGGCACCTCTTTTGAAGCGCAGGTCACTAAAACGGCATCGTAAGGAGCGTTCTCTGCCCATCCCAGGTTCCCATCTCCCCATTTAATCCGCACTTGAGTGTATCCTAATTGCTTGAGGGTACGGTCAGCTTTTTCTGCCAGCTCCTTTATGATCTCTACGGAATACACCTCATCAGTCAGATGGGCCAAGACAGCCGCTTGATAACCGGATCCGGTTCCGATCTCAAGAACCTTATCTCCATCTTCTATCTCAACGATTTCTGTCATCAAGCCGACTATGTAAGGCTGTGAAATAGTCTGCTCAGCATCTATCGGAAGAGGATGATCCGCATAGGCCAGGTGACGGTACTTTTCGTCAATGAACAAATGCCTGGGAACTTCTCTCATCGCCTGAAGGACTCTCTCATCACTTATGCCCCTTCTCTCCAGCTGGACTCTCACCATTTCTTTTCTCTGTTCAGCAGTATCCTCCCGAGCATTTTTAAGGTCTGCACTGCAGAACAAGATAAAAAGATTCCCTATCAGAAGTGTGATCAAGGCAACCTTTATTTTTTTTTGTGCATGCATAGATTTCCTTCCCCTTTTCATCAATCCTATAATACACTATTCCATTCATCCATAAAAGCCTGGATTTAACCCTGGTTATTCACCTTTACAGGTGAGCAAGAATAACATAAAATCACCCATAACATCGTCTTGAAGGAGTATTGACGGATCAGTAAAAAAAAGTAAGTATATAGAAAAATGTATATATATTTATCTAAATCCGTTATTATTAAGACGGCTGTGTATAAAAATTGCCACATTATTTATTTGACAAAGATGAATATATTTGGTAATAAGATACTCAGGTCAGGGAAGGTGAGTATTAAAACACATGAAAAAGAAAGCCATGTATCCCGGTTCCTTCGACCCTATAACGAATGGCCATGTTGATATTATAGAAAGGGGATTGAAAATTTTCGATCAAATAGACGTCGCTGTTTTGAAGAATCCCAAAAAGGAACCTCTTTTTACGACTAAAGAGAGGGTAAAAATGATCGAAACTATTTTTTCTGATCAAAATAGAGTGAAGGTTCTATCTTTTCACGGACTTCTTGTTGACTTTGCCAAAAAAATGAAATCTAATATTGTTATTAGAGGATTAAGGGCTGTTTCGGATTTTGAGTATGAATTCCAGATGTCTCTGATGAACAGGAAACTGGCTCCGGACATTGAGACCCTTTACATGATGCCTGCGGTGGAATACTCGTTTCTGAGCTCTCAATTGGTCAAAGAGGTGTGCCTGTTGGGCGGCTGCCTCAAGGGATTGGTCCCCCCCTCTGTTGAAGGGAAATTAAAGGGGAAAATTAAAAAAACCCAAAATATAATTTTATAATAAGGAAATAAAAAATGCTTGGAATCGGACAGCCAAAACAAGCTATAGGATTAGACATTGGATCTCATTCCATTAAAGCTGTCGAGCTTAAAGCTGCAAGAGGGAAAGAAGATAACTTTGTGTTGAAAAAAATCGGATATGAGCTTCTTCCCCCTGATGCCATTGTAGAAGGGACCATAATTGACTCTGCAGCAGTAATAGAGACCATCAAAATAATTTTTGATGAAAATAAAATATCTAATAAGAATGTCGCCATTTCCATCTCCGGAAACTCAGTGATCATAAAAAAAATATCCCTTCCTTCCATGGAAAGCGAAGAACTTGCGGAATCGATCATATGGGAAGCCAAACACAACATTCCCTACCCTTATGAGGAGACCAATGTCGACTACGCGGTTCTCAGACCGCCTGATTATTCAGAAGGGAGAAACCTGGATATACTGCTCGTGGCAGCAAAAAAAGAGAAGATCGCCAACTACAGCAATGTCATCAGCCAAGCCCGGAAAAACCTGGATGCCATAGAAGTGGATGTTTTTGCCCTGCAAAATGCTCTGGAACTCAATTATCCTGAGATCTTCAGCAACAAAACAATCTCTATCATAAACCTGGGCGCGAACATCACAAATGTGATCATCATAGAAAAAGGAATCCCTCAATTGTTCAGAGACCTTTCCATCGGAGGCTCGTTTTTCACTGAGAACCTCAGTAAAGACCTGAGTATCAGTTTTGACGATGCGGAAAAACTCATCAAAGGACTTCCTGTTCAGAATATTCAAACGGATCAATTCAAAACAGTGTTAAACATGAACATCCAGAATCTTCTCGATGAAATTGAAAAGACCTTCTCTTTTTATGAAGCAGGAGAAAAAACAGGAAGGAAAATTGACTTCGTCTTTCTAAGCGGAGGGCTTTCGAAACTAAAAGACCTTCACAGTAATTTTGGACAAAAGTTCAATATCAAGACTGAAATACTCAACCCATTTAAGAAAATAGAATACGATGAGAAAAAATTCGATTCTATATACTTCGATGAGCTTTATGCTCTTTTCGGAGTGGCAACAGGTTTGGCATTACGAAAAACGGAAAAATAAACCATGATAAGGATCAATCTATTAAAGCCCGGGAAAAAAGAGGTTTCAGGGGCACCCACTGCCCCTGAGCCTGAATTTAGAGAAAAAAAACGACAGTTTCCTTATATGCTTATCTTTCTTCTTGTCATAGTTCTGATAGGAGCCCTTTTCCTTCTCCAAAAAAGGGAATTAGACAATGAAAAAGCCTTGCTGGAAGACGCGAAAGCTGAGAAACAAAGTCTTCAGTATGTACTGACAAAACTTGAAGACTTGGAGAGACAGAAACAAGTACTGAGCAGGAAAATAAACCTGATAACCCGTTTGAAATCAAGGCAGGGAATCGGCGTTATCATTATGGACGAACTGAGCAAAAACCTTCCGGATTGGGTCTGGCTGACCGAAGTAGATTTCAAAGATTACAACCTCTTGATTAAAGGAAAATCCCTATCCAATAATCTGATCGCTGACTACATCTCTAATCTTGAAGAAAGCAAGTACTTCAACAATGTGGACCTCATATCCTCTACATTGAGAGAGGTACGGAACAATAAGTATCTTGAATTTTCAATGAATGCCAGTTTTGTCTTGCCTTACACTCCTGTCGAGACAGAAGAAAGCGCAAAGGAGAATTCCCAATGAAAGACTGGCCATGGTACGGTTATGTATTGGTAGCCCTTCTAATCTTTGGGCTTTTCTATTTCATCCATTACAAGCCAAAAAACAACGAGCTCACCGGTATCAGGGACGAAAGGGTCAGGACGGAAAAAGAAGTCATGATACTGAAGCAGAAAAAGGAAGAACTGGATCAGATCGAACAGGAATTAAAATCAATGACCGCCCAATTGAACAGATTGGAAGCCATCATCCCCGAGGAGCAGGAAATAGACGTCATATTGAGAAGGGTCCAGCAGCTTGCCTTTGATTCAAGAATAGACATCGTCCAGTTTTCGCCAAAGGCCCTTATCGCCAGAGAGTTTTTCTCAGAAAAGCCCATACCCATGGAACTTACGGGAAACTACCATAATATTGCGATCTTCTTCAGCAAGCTCAGCAACTTCTCAAGGCTGTTCACCATAGAGGATTTCTCAATAAGAGCTTTAAGGGACCAAACAGAAGCCCTAACAGTCAGGACTAACTTCACTGCAAAAACCTATGTTTTCCACGAAGAGACTTCTCAGGAAGAACAAGGCGAAGAGAGGAAGTAATGAAAAAAACAACCATATGTACACTCATATCTGTTTGTCTGTTCACCGTTTTTATCTTGCCTGCTTTCAGTCAGGAAAAAACAGGCGAGGAAAAAACAGCAGAAGAACCCAGCATCAATCAAATCCAAAGGGAGACCTTCAGTTACAATCCTGCGGGACGGCGCGACCCGTTCAGAGATCTCCTGGGCGGAAGTGAAGCTGAAGAAGAAGCCGGCACAAAAACGGTATCACAAATGTCCATAGACAATATCATCCTTATAGGCATTTTAAAAATAGAAAACAACCTTATGGGAATTATTAGAGGCCCTCAGGGATTTCCTTATAGAATCAATGAAGGTGATCAGTTCAATGACGGTTTTGTGCTGACCATCAAAGAAAGACAGATAATCTTTAGAAAGACAAAAAACAGAGGAGTCCCTTTGTCAAGACCTATTAATGTAACCAAAGAAATAAATCCAGAGGAGCGATAATATGAAAGGGAAAAAATATTTACAAGCAGCCGCCTTTCTATGTATTATAACGCTTGTTAGCGGATATCCCGTTTCCAGCAATACCCAACAGCTTTCAAACAGCCTGTACCTCCAGAACGAACTGAACGATATCCAACTCACCTTAACATCCGAAAGTTCTTTCAACGTTATTCATTCCTTTTATTCAACCGAACCAGATTCCAGAATCGTCCTGGAACTGGATACGCTTCCATCCGATCTGGACCTGCAGGCAGATTTCAGCAACATCACTCTGATCCGGGACATTCAAGCTGTTCATAAGGAAACCACAAAGCCCATCATTCTTATAGACTTGGAACAGCGGATGCCTTATACAGTGTTCAATAAAGGCAGATCAGTCGTCATAGAAATTAACCACGCCCAAGCTCATTTTGATGACTACCCTCTCGCAGAAGAAACCAGAAAAAAAATACAAAAAGGCATGGATTCATCGGTCTATCTCAGAGACATAAAGGTATCCGAAGGTGATCAAAAAATCGACGTAAGAGCAGAAGTGTCTGACAGCTCTATTCCTAACGTATTTGTCCTTGAAAACCCTCTCCGCCTTGTAGTAGACCTTCACAACACACTGTCCTCTAAAAGTTCATTCAATCATTCTATTAACAAATACGGAATCATCAACTTAAGGACAGGTCAATTTCAGATCTCAAATCCTTACACCATAACCAGAATGGTTTTTGACCTGAAGGAACCCATGTTCTACACACTCAATCAAGAAAAAGACTCTTTGAATATCTCATTCCACAAGAACCAGGAATTCAGCTTGGTAGAGCCTGCTCCCGAAGAACCCCCTGTTTCCCAGGAATCCGGTGAGGAAGCCAGCTTTGATAACGGCTCTGCTGAAGACACAGCCCCGAAGACAGAAGAAAACCATACAGAAAAAAATCATTCGGAAAAAACAAACGGGGATGCCGCATCAAGCGCGCCCCAATCGCAAAGGATCCAATACGAACCCCAGATACTTGCTGATACGGAAACCAAATACACAGGACAGCTCATAAGCCCCAAGTTCATAGACGCTGAGCTCAGGGACGTGGTACTTGTGATATCAGAGATTGCAGGCTTGAACGTCATTTTCGATCCGGGAGTGACCGGCACAGTAACGTGTGACTTTACTGACATCCCATGGGATCAATTCCTCGATGTGATTCTGAAAACCAACAAAATGGGAAAAAGCATAGAGGGTAATGTTCTGCGGGTTGCTCCGATGGCCGTGCTGACAAGAGAACAGGAAGACCTCCAGAAACTAAGCGACAGCCAGGAGCTGTCAGGTCCGGTTTTTGTGCAAACCTTCACTCTTTCCTACTCAAAAGCGGAAGAGGTTCAGAGTCTTTTGAGCTCAAAAATTTCAAGCAGGGGAGAGATTATCGTAGATAACCGGACAAACACGCTCATCATAACTGACGTGAGAGATAAAATGAGCCTCATTGAAAAACTTATCGATGTCTTTGACACACCGACCCCTCAAGTATCCATAGAAGCCCGAATCGTAGAGGCGACTTCCAGATTTGTGCGGAATTTAGGTGTACAATGGGGATGGCAGGGAACCGCAGATCCATTCTACGGTAACCAAACCACCCTTCAATTCCCTAATAAAATCAATATAGATGGCGCTCAGATTCCTACAGGAACAACCACAAAAGGGATCGGGGGACCGCTCGGTGGATATGGAATAAACCTGCCTTCTCCTGAATTCAATACAGTCCTTGGATTCTCCCTTGCAAACATCGCGGATACATTCAGGCTGGACCTGGCTATCAGCGCTCTTGAGCGCTCAGGAACCGGAAGAATCATATCCGCACCCAAAATAACCGCTCAGAACAACCAGGAAGCTGAAATCATCCAGGGCCGGCAGATCCCTGTTCAGACGGTGGCCAATTTTACGGTCACAACCAGGTATGTCAATGCAGCACTGGAACTCAGGGCAACTCCTCAGATAACAGCAGAGGGAACCATCATAATGACTATAGAGATCCAAAACAATGCTGCGGATTTTTCTAACCTGGTCAACGGAATCCCCCCCATTATAAGACAAAGCGCGCAGACCACTGTCACGGTACCGGACGGAGGGACAACGGTCATCGGAGGCATATACAGAACCGAAGACTCCATAACAAGAGAAGGAGTCCCTTTCCTGCATCAAATTCCCATACTGGGCAATCTTTTTAAGTCTTTTGCCCGCACAAAAGAAAATAGAGAACTTCTTATCTTTATAACACCAAGAATAATTAGATAAGATAAAAGGTGCAAGACCATGAAAAAAACAACGTATATAGTCAAATCAACAATCATTTTTACAGTCGTGATCCTGCTTTTCTCATGCAACCCTATTGAAAATGATACACGGTCCGCAAGTCTCCTGTATGTCGAAGAAATAACCGGAACTGATATCGAAGACAATGAAGCTAATTTCCTTCAGTCTGATGTCGCTGTGGAGAGCGGAGATAGCGGACAAGTCAGTGTTAACGCTGACCTCGTGTCCGCTACTCTGGGTGTTAAGACCATTGATCCGGAACCTATTTACGGAACATCTCAGTACAACAATGTTATCCTTACGCGCTATGTCGTTACATATTCCAGAGCAGACGGGAACAATACAGAAGGTGTTGATATTCCCTATTCCTTTGAAGGATCTCTATCATCTGAAATTGCTGTGGGCTCGACTCAAACAATATCCATCGTCATTGTGAGAGCCGTTGCAAAGCTGGAGTCCCCTTTAATCGATCTCATAGACGCCAGCGGAGATGTGGTTCTAACGGTCAATGCTAAAATAGATTTTTACGGTCATGACCTTGCCAACAGGACAGTTACCACAACCGGATATATAACCATATACTTTGCGAACTATGTCAATGATTAAGGATAAAAAAATGAATGAGAAAAAAAACATAATAACCATTGGTTTGTTGTTCTTTTGTATGCTGATAATAAGTTCCTGCACACGTTCTGACGTAGAGGAACCTTCACCTCTAGGCCCCTCCACCATATCCCTTGTTTTTGAAGTAACTGCCAATCCCAATATTCTGACTGCAGGCCCATCCCGCCAATCATCGATGATAACCGCCAGCCTAAAAAAATACGACGGAACTCCTTATGCAGGCAAAACCGTTCTGTTCGATATCAGAAACGCTCAAGGTCAAAAGATATACGAGGGCTTCTTTGTTAAGGATGACCAATACACTGCCAGCAGGGTTACGGATTCTCAGGGAATTGCTACAGTGAAATATTACGGACCTAACGCTAAAGAGATCTCATCGGAAATAGAGATATACATTTACGCCCTTGTGCCCTGGCAAGGACAGGAGTTTTTAATAAGCAGCGCTCCGATTTACATAATTCTCTCGAATTAGCACAAACAAAAGAAGAACCTGTGGCACATCTGTATTATTCGTAAATAAAGATTGATTTTTTCGTCCTTATCTCTTTGACTATCTTTCCAAGGGCCCAATCCAGAGCGCTTCTTTCCCTTGATTTAATTATCACCTGGACCCGGCTTTGACCTCTCACCTTCTTAACCGGGGCAAACGATGGCCCTAGTATCTCAATATTGTTTTTACGGCTCTTTAATACATCCAGCAACTTCCTTGACTTTCCGGCAATGGACCGCAAGTCTCTTCCGTAAAACAACAGTTCGGCAAGAAAGGAAAAGGGCGGGTACCCCATGACTCTGCGGTTCCTTAATTCATGCTCGTAAAAGGACGGTACATTCTCAGACACAGCATGGTGTATGGGATAACTGTTCGGCTGATAAGTCTGCACCAGGAACTCGGAATCCCTATCGTTTTTAACGAATGTCATAATCTCTCTTATATACCTGAATGTCTTGTAACCTGCTCTGAAATCAGCAAGCCTCAGTATGCTCTCAGGATAAAAAATCCCCACAAAACAAGAGTTCGGTAATTCGGGCATGTGTGACAGCATCTGAGTTCCCAGCAATATGTCAATTTTCCCTTTTTTATAGTCCTCGGCGATTTCTTCTTCCTGTTTTTTTTTCACTGCAAATTTATATATGCTCTTGATCCGGCTTCCTGAAAAATTCTTTTTCAGCTCTTCCTCCAATACTTCCATGCCAAATCCGCTGCCCGGGACCATCCTGGCACCGCACTCCGGACATTGCATAAAGGAATTCTCAGAATAATGGCAGTAGCGGCAGATAAGTTTTTTTTCTTTCCTGTAGTATGTCAAAAGGACGTCACAGTCCCTGCATTTGGGGGTATAATCGCATCGGATACAAACCAGAGAAGAAGCATATCCCTGCCTGTTGAAGAACAGCAAGACCGGCTCTTTTTTTTCAATCCTCTTTTTGATCCCATCTTTCATGGGTTGGGATAATAGGCCGGTGTGCTTCCGGCTGTCAATAATATCTCTCTTGAATCTGGTTTTGCGGCTTTTGTTTAAATCGAAAAACCGGTCATTCTTTTGTGACTTATACAGCAGGCTGACAGAAGGACTTTCAGATCCGTAAACCAGCACTGTTTTTTCTTGCTCTGCTCTCAACCTGGCCCCTATCCTGGCATCATATGCAGGGCTCTCTTTCTGATAATACGAGTCGTCCTGTTCCTCATCCACTATGACCAAACCCACATTTTCAACAGGGGACAGGAGAGCTGACCGGGGCCCCACAACCACTTTGGCTTCTCCGCTCTTAATCCTCTTCCATGTGAGTTCTCTTTGCTTTTCACTCAGCCGGCTGTGAAGAAAAGCTGCGTTTTCCCCCAATTTTTTTTCAAATTCGTTTAAAATCCTATCCGTAAATTCAATTTCCGGAACCAGAAAGAGAATCTTTAATCCCGATACCATGGCCTCCTTTATCAGGTCCATATAGATAGACTCTCTCTTTTCTTTTGCCGCTGCTATCAGAAATGAAGAAAAAGCTCCTTTTCCGAGAGCTTTTTTTATCCTATCCGCTGTCTCCTTTAATGTGCTTTCAAGCGAGTAATCCATCTCCAGCTGTGCCGGTGAACTTTTTTCTGCACTCAATTCCCTTCTAAGAGGCCTTTTCAACTCTCTTTGCCTTTTTATCAGTCCCCTTTCCTCCATCCTCGAGAGAAGAGAAGAGAGACCGCCCGTCTTGAATTTTCTGCGAAGATAGGTCTCTGTATAGGGTCTGTTTGTTAAGATCTGAAGGACTTCTCTTTCCAAGCCGCGGCATAAGCCTTTGTTTAAGATTTTTTTTCCTTTTTCACAGATAATCAGTACAACCTTCGTCTTTACGGTATAAGAAGGGGGAAGAGAAATCTGCAAAATCCCCCCCCAGGAAGAGTAGTAATAATCACTCAGCCTTTGTGTAAAAGAAAGAAAAGAAGAGGAAAAGACAGGATCTGTATCCAGAAGCTCCTTGATTTCTTTCAATTCAATGTTTTCAAAAGGAGCTTTTGAGGTCAGGGATATGACATAGCCTGTAAGTATATTTTTTCTAAAGGGGACAAGGACTCTTACTCCTTTTTTTATCTTCTTTTCGTACTTCTCCGGAACGGCATACAGAAAATTTTTTCGTAAGGGGACAGGAAGGGCCACCTCGGCAAACAGGCTCATTTTTTGCCTAAAACAGCCATCACCTTCTGCATATCCATCCACACCATTTTCCTTAGTCTCCTGTCTTCCTCGTTTCTTACCAGATAAGAAGGATGGAAGGTCGGCATGATGCGAATGCCCTTGTAGGTATGGAATTTTCCCCTTAGAGACGTGATCCCTGCATTCGTATTCAGAAAAAATCTGGTCGGAACATTACCAAGTGTTACAATGACTTTGGGTGATATCAATTCAATCTGCTTGAACAGATATCCCTTACACGCCTCTATCTCACTGCTTATGGGATTGCGGTTTTCCGGAGGCCGGCATTTGATCACATTGGTTATATACACACTTTCTCTTTTGAACTTCATGGCCTGGATAATCTTGGTGAGAAGCTCCCCTGCTCTTCCAACAAACGGCTTCCCCTGAAGATCCTCATCCCTGCCAGGCCCCTCGCCAACAAACATCAAGTCCGCGCCTAGATGACCTTCACCCGGTACCGCATTTTTTCTGAGTTTTGCCAAAGGGCACTTTTGGCACTGTTTAATTTCCCGATACAAAGAAGATAAGATCTCTTCTTTTGATAATTCCCCGGATGAGTGGCTGCTGTCACCCGGAACATACTCAATGCCCAGTTCCCGGAAATAATCCAGATTTCCCTCGATCTGTTCAAGTATTCTCTTGGCTTTCTCGTTCAATGATAGCCTCGACTTCATCCATAATGATTTTGCTTATTTCCAGCTTGCTTTTTTCGCCGGTGCGGACTGTTCTCCCGTTCCGGTGTATAATGGTCACATCGTTCCGATCAGACTCGAATCCGATCCCTTTTTTCGAAATATTATTTGCCACAATGATATCCAGATTTTTTTTGACAAGCTTCTGGCGGGCGTTTTCTTCAACATTTTTTGCCTCAGCAGCAAAACCCACTAAAATCTTCGTGCCTTTGTTTTTCCCTATTTTTTCTAAAATATCCTGGGTCCGGCTGAGCTTTACTTCCAGCGGCATGGAGTCCTTTTTGATCTTCCCGGAGCTTTTTCCCGGGAATTTAAAATCGCACACAGCCGCAGCCATAATGATAATATCTGAAGAACCGGCGTACTTATCAACCTGCTCTTTCATCTCCTTTGCGGTCTCTACGGCAATGGACTCAATTCCCGGATGAGGGATAAGGCAGCAGGGACCTGAAATATAAATCGTTTTGGCTCCTCTTCGTTCAGATTCCCCTGCGAGTTCAAAGCCCATTTTACCGGAAGACTTGTTTGTCAGAAAACGCACTGAATCCAGATACTCACGTGTAGGACCTCCTGTAACCAAAACCGTCATCCCTTTTAAACTCCGGCTCTTCTTAATGAGAAGCACTCCTTCTTCGACTATCCCGGAGACCGGCGCCAGCCTTCCGTATCCCTGGTCCCCGCACGCAAGGTATCCTTTCTCAGGTTCTATGAACCTAACGCCTGCTTCCTTCAGTTTCCCTATGTTTTCCTGGGTCTTGCCTTTTAAAAACATCTTTTCATTCATGGCAGGAGCCACAAGTACAGGGCATGTTGCGGCTGTATAAAAAGTCGTTAAAAAATCATCTGAAACACCCGAAGCCATTTTTCCAATGACATTTGCAGTGGCCGGGGCAATGACAAAAAGGACGGCTTCTCCGGCAAGTGTGACATGCAATATGTTCCCTGAAACCCCATCGCTAAAAAGATCTATAAGGACTTTGTTTCCTGTCAGGGCTTTAAGAAGAAGGGGCGAAACCAGTTTTGAAGCGTTCTTTGTCATCAGAACCTGAACATCATATCCCTTTTCCTGGAACAAACGTATGATTTCACAGGACTTGTATATACTGACGGATGAGCTCACTCCAAGAATCACTTTACTCATCATAATCCCTCTTAGCTTCATTAAAGGTCCGCACAATGCGGCCGATCTCTTTTTGCCTTATTCCCATACGGCACCTTACGCTCAATACAATAGACACCAATTCCTCAGACGCTTTCTCAATGTCATCATTAATAACAACATAGTCGAAATCAGGATAAGACCTGATTTCCTTCTGAGCTGCTTTAAGCCTCTTGCGGATTGACTGGGGAGATTCATCCCCTCTTTTTTCCAGTCTTTTTTTCAAGTCCTTATAACTGGGAGGAAGGATGAAAACGAAAACAGCTTTTCTGTATCTCTCTTTTAATTGACGGGCACCCTGAACATCAATATCCAGAATTAGGTCTCCCCGGGGTGACTTTTTCTCAATTTCCTTTCGGGAAGTCCCATACATGTTTCCATGGACAACTGCCCACTCCACCATCTTGTCCGCCTTGATCATATCTTTGAATTCTGATTCAGAAATAAAATAATAATCTTCTCCGTTTCTCTCCGAAGACCTCTTTTCTCTTGTGGTGTGGGATACGGAAAACTGAAGAATTTTGATCCTTCCTCTGGCTTTTCGTACCAGTGTAGATTTTCCGCATCCCGAAGGCCCTGAAATTACAAAGAGCATGATAACTTACCTTTCTCTCATTACTTTATTCCAAATTCCTGACCTGCTGACGAATGCTCTCCAGCTCACTCTTTATTTCCAGACAGAATTTTATAATCTTTATTTCCTGGGTTTTGGAATTAATCGTATTTGCTTCTCTCAAAACTTCTTGAGATGTAAAGTCCAGCTTTTTACCCACAGGCTCCTTTTCTTTGTCAGAGAGAAGGCTTTTAAAATCACACAGGTGGGACTTAAGTCTCTGAATTTCTTCATCCAGATCATATCTCTGAGCATAAAAGGCTGTCTCTTCCGCTATTTTTTCCTCCGAAATCTCCTTATCCACTCCTAATTTTCCAATCTTCTCTATGAGCTTTTTTCTGATAACTGCAGGCTGTTCCGCAGCAAGTTCCTCTACCCTTATGACCGCCTCGTTTATTTTATCCACATGTTTTTTTATTCCCTCAAGCAGCCTTTTGCCCTCTTCTGTCCGTTCTTTTAACAGAACTTTCAGCGTGCCTTTAAAAGCGGTCTCCAGAAATATGACCTCACTCTTTGAAAAATCCCGGCTTTTCCATTCGACCAAATGGGGAATCTCAAACAAATCCTCTACGCGGAGTTTTATTTTTTCCTGTATATCCGCATCCATTTCCCTCAGTGAATCAGAGATTTTCCTTAAAAGACCTTTATTAAAATGAATATCGAGGAGAGAGGAATCAATATAATCAATTTCCATAAACACATCCACTCTTCCTCTGTATATTCTTTTTTTGCATATTTTTCTCAGTCTGTCTTCGATATCACCGACCCTGTCTCCATGAAAATTCCAGTCAAAATACCGGTGATTAAGCGTTTTAATGGTCATGCGTGCGGTAAAATTCTCATGTTCCACTCTTTTTTCCGCATATCCTGTCATGCTGCTGATCAAGTCAATCCCTCCTGGGCTTCAGGAAACTGAAGCTCATGCAACTTTTTGTATATGCCGTCTTTTATGCAGAGCTCTTCATGGGTTCCTTCTTCGACAATTCTTCCTCGGTCCAGAACCAATATCTTATCCGCATTTCTTATTGTGGACAGCCTGTGCGCAATGATGAAAGTAGTCCGGTCCTTCATGACATTTGTCAACGCTCTCTGAACCAAACGTTCTGACTTTGTATCCAAAGCTGAGGTGGCTTCATCAAGAATCAAAATGGGCGGATCTTTCAACAGCGCTCTGGCTATGGCAATTCGCTGTTTTTGCCCGCTTGAGAGAAGGCCTCCTCTTTCCCCTATAAAAGTCTCATACCCTTTATTCAAATTCATAATGAATCCATGAGCTTCAGCTGATTTGGCGGCTGAGACAATCCGCTCCATGGGAACATCATCCAGCCCGTAAGCGATATTATTCTTGACTGTATCATTAAACAATATAAGCTCCTGGGTGACAAGACCTATCTGGGACCTCAATGAACTTAACGTGACTTCTTTTATGTCTATGCTGTCCACCATTACCCTTCCGGCATCAGGGTCGTAAAATCGGGAGATGAGATTAACAATAGTTGTCTTTCCTGCTCCGCTGAATCCGACAAGGGCCACTTTTTCAGAAGGATTTATAAGAAATTTTATGTTTTCTAGAACAGCCCCGGAATCATTATAACTAAAAAAGACGTTATCAAACTGAATTTTTCCCTTTACAGGAGGCAGGGGATAGGACTTTTTATGATCCCTTATCACCGGCTTTCTTTCCAGGACTTCCAGAACTCTCTCATGACAGGCCACTCCCCTTTGAATGACATTATTAGCCCGGCTTATTCTTTTTATGGGTGTATACATCATAAATAATGCCATGACAAAAGCGCCGAAGTCACCGGCACTTATCTGCCCGCTCGCTATGCGATCCGAACCAACCAACAGTATGAACGCGCCCACCACACCTCCAATAAATTCCATAAACGGCGACGACATGCTGCTGATCCAGGCGAACTTCAATCCCTCCAAAAGGTATTCTTTTGTGCTTCTCATGAATTTTTTGAATTCGAACTTTTCCATGGTAAAAGCTTTGACGATTTTGTTCCCTGTTATGGCTTCATGCAGAAGATTGTATATTTCCGCCATTTTTATCTGATTCATTCTTCCTATCTTTTTGAGTTTCCGGCTGAAAATAATGAGAGGGACGAGCGCAATGGGAGTTATGATAAAAGAAGCCAGTGCCAGACGCCAGTCAATGATAAAAACTCCCACTAAAAGAGCAAACAGGGTG
The DNA here is from genome assembly GCA_964611275.1 of uncultured Eubacteriales bacterium. GTDB lineage: Bacteria > Acidobacteriota > Aminicenantia > Aminicenantales > Aminicenantaceae > WJMT01. Next base: position 9,884 of record CAZSZS010000066.1, on the reverse strand, counting down.
AATACCTCCTGAAGCATGTCTTTCGTGCTTCCGGAAAGGGCTTCCTGGATCTTATCCACGTCATTGGTAAGCCGCGACAGCAGCTCCCCTGTGGCTTTCCTGTCAAAATATTCGGAAGACTGATAGAGCAAATGGCTGAAGAGATTGTTTCTCATGTCCCGCACGACCTTCAACCCGATGGATTTCATAAAAAAAGATGACAGGAATGTGAACAGTCCTTTCCCGAGGATAACAACAACCAGAATGAAAGGCAGATAAGTGACAAGCTGTTCAACCGAAATACCTAATAAATCGAGCAAAGCATCCATGAATCGGGTTTTTTCCGGAATCTCTCCCGGCGACATCTTGAACATATAGTCCATGATAGGTTGAACCAGATTAACAAAGACGTAAGTGAAAAGAGCGACAAACAGAGTAAAGACAAATGTCAGTGTGAGTTTTTTCTTTTCACTGAAAACGAGTTTAAAAAGCTGGTAGATTTGTTTCATATGGGATTTTTTTCATCCGAAATCATATTCAGAGCTATTTTATACGCGTTCAATGCCGAACCGACCATTAAGTTATCTGCAACAGCCCAGATCCAAAAACTGTTTGAAAAAACAGCATCCTGCTTGACCTGACCTATGAAAATATTTTCTTGGCCCGCTGTTAAAACCGGAGAAACCGGACATTCCAGCGAAGGGGAACAGACTTTAAAAAGACTTGATTTCCCGTATGTTGCTTCAAGGGATTTGATATCCGCTTTCTTATCTAGCTCCATATACATCATTACGGAATAACAATGAAAAACAGGAGCCTGAACAAGAGAAAGGCTCATCTCATGTTTTTTCACTACCCTTTTGAGCTCAGATAAAATCCGCCTTTCTACTATGGAGAATCCGGACTCATCAATAGAATCGGATTGCGAGAGCAGATTAAATGCTGTTTGTGCTTTAAAAACTTTTCTATCACCGGACCCTTTATTCAATATATCCGCGCTCTGGCCGGCTAACTCCTCTAAGCCTGATTTTCCAAAGGCTGATGCAGGCTGCAGAACAAAAGCCACTGTCTTTACTACACCATAGGTTCTCATAGCCTCCATAATGATATGCGAGAGCATAATAGTAACAGGATGAGGATTGGCAACGAGGTGTCTTTCCCCTCTCAATATTTCATCATCATTTATACCGCTGACAATGACAGGGACTTTATCGTGTTCCCAAAAAGCCCCGCTTAAGTCAATGGTAAAGACTTTTTTGTTTTCAGCCTCGCTTCCGACTCTTCGGTTTGTTTTTTTATCCCCTGCAAGAAAAAGCAAATCCGTCCTGTTAAGCAATATATCATCCAACGAATGAATAACTCTGGGCTCGCCGTTGAATTGAGTCAGTTTGCTGTATTCTTCCCTGACATCCTTATCAAAAAACTCAGCTTTTTCGATCGGGAATTTTTTCTGGCTCAGCACACCCATGATTTCCTTCCCTGTCATGGAGTCAGTCCCGATAAGAGCGACCCTTGGTTTGTATTTTACAGACATGGTTAATCCAAAAGAGATTTTTTGTATTCTGAAATCATCCAGTGCATCTTGTCTTTTAATGTGAGTTTCTTCTTTTTCAATTCCTTTTCCTTGAGTTCTTCTTCATTTGAAAGGCAGGATTTCTTCTTTAAGCCGTCCAGCATTTTTTCATATTCCTTATGAAGCAGCGCCGCTTCTCTGAAATTCTCATCCTTCTCGAACAAAAATTCTCTTATTTCCTTCTCATCCATTCGTTTCTTCTCCAGGAAAAGAATAGCACAATGGGTATATGATTTCAATCACAACAAAATGCTGCAACAGGCAACAACGAACAGAAAAATGTTGTTTTTGGGATTAAACAATTGACTTTATAATCTAAGAAAATTATACTTGTTTTTCTGTGTTGGCGAGGTAGCTCAGACGGTAGAGCGAGTGACTGAAAATCACTGCGTCGGCGGTTCAATTCCGTCCCTCGCCATTTTTTTTTACAGACCAGCTTGCCTGATGAAAGATAAAAGCGAAGAAGATTATTCTTTCTTGAGATCTTGAATGATTTTCTTGAACTCAGGACGTTTTAATGCCAGCTCAATGGTGGCTTTGATAAACCCGGCTTTATCTCCGGCATCATATCTCCTGCCTTTAAAGAGATATCCATAGACAGGCTCTTTTTCCAGAAGTATCTTTATGGCATCAGTGATTTGGATCTCACCCCTTTGGTCGGGCTTTGTCTTTCTTATGGCGTCAAAAATATCAGGGTTGAACACATAACGACCGATGATCCCAAGGTCTGAAAACGCTCTTTCGGGGCCCGGCTTTTCAATCATATCCTTCAGCCTGAAAACACCCGGCCTGACCTCTTCGGGATCAATGACTCCGTACATTTTCGTCTCTTCTTTATTAATGCGTTTCAAAATGACAACGGATGAACCATATTCTTCATAGACATGGATGATCTGCTGAACAGCAGGGGTCCGGCAGTCAAAAATATCATCAGGAAGCAGCACAGCAAAAGGTTCGTCTCCTATGAATTTTTCCGCCATTAATATGGCATGGCCCAATCCCAATGCCTGTTTCTGCCTGATGTAGCAAAATTCTGCCAGATCGGATATTCTTTGCACTTCCTTGAGGTAGCCAGTTTTTCCTTTCTTCTCCAAAAAGGACTCCAGTTCCGGGCTTGTATCAAAATGATCCTCGATAGGAGATTTGCCCCTGCTTAAAATGATGCAAATGTTCTCTATGCCTGAACTGACCGCCTCTTCAACACTATACTGAATCAAGGGTTTGTCTATGACCGTAAGCATCTCCTTTGGCTGGGCTTTGGTAGCGGGCAGAAAACGGGTGCCGAACCCGGCTGCGGGAATAACAGCTTTGCGTATTTTCATGCCTCCTCCTGTTTCATGCCTGTCCTAAACAAACTACACCATTTCCTTAATAAGAGCAAGATTTTGACAAAACAGCTAAAAAATCATTCGCAGATTATGAGCTCCTTAACGACTACCATCTGTAAGAAACGGAAATGCCGGGAGTGATGATGCTCATATTATAAATCCCCGGCTGTTCATTCGCCGGATCATTCACATCCACGTTTCTTTCTTTCGCCACTAAATACTCCAGCATGGCATCGACGTGAAGGCCGTTAAGCCTGTAGCCTACTCCAAAGGTAATCCCGTTGAAGTCATAATTGGGGATAAGCACATTCATGGTCTCATCGGGCGCAGGGGCCGGGTCATAGTAATATCCGGCTCTGAACGCAATGCTTTTCAGAAGATATTCAGCACCGAATCTGATCTGCACACAGTCACTCCATTTCAGCTCCATGACATCGGCCGCGGTCCCTTCCATTGCGACCTGCCAGATAGAATCAGTGAATTCAGTCTCCAATTGGTCAAGTTCGGCCCAGTTTGTGTACTGCGCATCCAGGGTAAAGGTCAAGTTCTCTATGGGATGGAAAGCGACTCCTCCTGCCAGCCACATAGGATACGTCACCTCTCTGTCAAATTCTGACGCACCGGGATATCCTAAAGCACTAAAATTAGAAATAGATGCTTCTCCTGACATGCTGACCTTGGTGGGTGTTCTGAACGTAAGCCCTAAGCTGAACATATCGCTGGGCGTGACCAGTACTCCTAAAGTTGCCCCAAATCCCCAGCCTGTAGAATCCTCTTCATATTGGCCGAAGTCGATAGGCAGGGCATACGGGGGTATCGGCAATTCCACTACTGTTCCGCCCGCCCATCTGCTTAAATTAAAAAAGCCGTAGTTGATGTTGAACGAAGCTCCCACTGAAATCATATCGCTCACTTTGTAAGCAACCACAGGGGAAATGGTCACAACACCTAAAAAGCTTTTATTATTATAGGCTTGGCTCTGGAGAGGAGATAAAGCGCTGACAAAAAAGTCTGAACCGTTCCATTCTGCGCCGATCCCAGAAGGCGTGTACACACCTATACCGACGACTAACTTATCTGTAAGCGGATGATAGTAGGAGGCAATGCCTGAAGGATACATCTTTGATTTGGCCTCAGCATCAATAAATGTATACCCGCCGAATGTCAGTTCATAAGTGGCCGTGGGCATAATCAGGTCGCCTGAAAACCCCAGTGTCTTCTTATCGAAATTCGCGATGCCCGCAGGATTCCAAAAAACGGCACTATAATCATCTGCCAGGCCCACAAAGGCGCCCCCCATTGAAACAGCTCTTGCACCCAATCCATTCAGGTTCAATCCGTTAGCCATCAACAGAGGCGAAGCAAATAATAACAGCACAACAGGACCTAAAACAATCGCTTTTCTCATTTTAACCTCCTTTAATGCTTTCTCATCTGTTTACTCTATTTATCCCCTTTTGTCAATTCATTAGAAGGCCTTTTTTTGAATTCTAAGCCCCCCTTTTTATCAACATCAATGAGGACCCTATCACCGCTTTTATAGCTCCCTTCCAGTATTTTCAAGGCAAGCGGATTTTGAATATCCTTTTGAAGAGTCCTTTTTAAAGGCCGGGCTCCGTAAACAGGATCAAATCCCCTTTCCGCTAAAAACTTTTTTGCGGCTTTGCTTAGGTCTATATCGATCTTTTTTTGTTTAAGTCTATTCCTTAGTTCTTTTATCTGGATATCCAGGATCTTCAGTATCACATCCTGGGATAAAGCTTTGAAAATGATCACCTCGTCCACTCTATTTAAAAATTCAGGCCTGAAATGATGATCAAGGATTTCTCTCACCTTTTGTTCCATCTTTTCAAAATCCTGGCTCATCTCCTTTATCAGCTGGCTTCCGAGATTTGATGTCATAATGATGATGGTGTTTCTGAAATCAATGGTCCGGCCCTTTCCGTCCGTCAATCTTCCGTCATCAAGGATTTGGAGCAAAATATTGAAAACATCATTGTGCGCTTTTTCTATCTCATCGAGAAGAATGATGGAATAAGGCCTTCTTTTAACAGCTTCGGTAAGCTGTCCCCCTTCTTCATACCCTACGTATCCGGGAGGCGCCCCGATCAGACGGGAAACGGTGTGCCTTTCCATATACTCAGACATATCCAGCCGCACCATTGCCTTTTCATCATCAAAAAGAAACTCTGCAAGGGCTCGTGCCAGTTCTGTCTTCCCGACTCCAGTGGGCCCAAGAAAAATAAAAGAACCCAGGGGGCGCGTTTCATCCTGTATTCCTGCCCTCGCCCTCCTTATCGTGTTTGAAACCGTACTCAAAGCCTGGTCCTGTCCGACCACCCTCTTTCTCAGCTCCTCTTCCATTTTTATCAATTTTTCTACCTCACCCTGCAGCATTTTCGATACAGGTATGCCTGTCCACCTCGACACGATCTGAGCGACATCTTCTTCATCCACTTCTTCCTTGAGCATCTTCTCTTTTTTTTGAATTTCCGCTAATTTTTTCGTCTTTTCATCTATTGCCTTTTGAACTTCATTCAGCCTCCCGTATCTTATCTCGGCCACTCTCCCCAGGTCGCCTCTCCTTTCCGCATTCTGCTCCTCGACTTTCAATGAATCCATCTGCTCCTTTAGCTTGTTTACGGCCTCTATCAATTCTTTTTCTTTCTGCCACCTCAGTTTTATGGCCCCGGCTTTTTCGCGGATCTCAGAAAGCTCTTTTTCCAGTCTCTCCCGCTTTTCTTTAGCGCTTTTATCTTTTTCTTTTTTCAAAGCTTCCTTCTCGATTTCAAGCTGCATGATCCTCCGGTCCAACTCATCGATCTCTTCCGGTTTGCTGTCAATTTCGATCCTTATACGGGAAGCCGCCTCATCTATAAGATCTATGGCTTTGTCCGGCAGGAAACGATCCGTGATATAGCGCTCTGACAGAGTCGCAGCCGCAACCAGCGCTGAGTCCTTTATCTCCACGCCATGATGCACCTCATATTTCTCCTTCAAGCCCCTTAATATGGATACGGTCTCGCCGACCGAAGGTTCTTTCACATAGGTTTGCTGGAATCTCCTCTCCAGAGCCGCATCTTTTTCAATATACTTCTTGTATTCATTCAGAGTAGTTGCGCCGATGCACCGGAGTTCTCCTCTTGCCAGGGAAGGCTTTAACATATTTGACGCATCAACAGCTCCTTCAGCCGCTCCCGCTCCCACTATGGTATGAAGCTCATCAATAAAGAGGATAACATTTCCTTCTGATTCCTTGATTTCTTTCAACACAGCTTTCAATCTGTCCTCAAATTCCCCTCTATACTTAGCACCTGCTATAAGAGCGCCCATATCAAGGGCGATCAGCCTCTTTTCTTTAAGAGACTGCGGAACATCTCCGTTGGCGATCCTTTGAGCCAGGCCTTCGACAATAGCTGTTTTTCCGACACCGGCCTCTCCGATCAATACGGGATTGTTCTTTGTCCTCCGGGATAGAATCTGAATGACTCTCCTTATCTCGTCCTCCCGGCCAATAACAGGATCTATTTTCCCCTCTCTCGCGAGTTCCGTGATATCCCTTGTATAGTGCTGAAGAGCCTGATATTTTCCTTCAGGCTGAGGGTCAGTGACTCTCTGGGAACCCCTTATAGACCTCAATGCCTTCAGTACAGAATCTTCGGTGATCCCGTTTTTCTTCAAAATTTTGTATGCAAACCCGGACTCTTCTTTGATCATTCCCAAAAACAAATGCTCTGTTGAAATGTATTCATCCTTTAGAGCTGATGCCTGTTTTTGCGCCTCCTTCATGATGTTTCTCAAGCTGGAGGAAAGATAGGCTTCCGCAGCTCCGGCAACTTTGGGAGCTTTTTGGAACACATCTTCCAGCTCTTTCCTTATGGGCCCGGTATCCACGCCTATCTTGTCGATCACAGCATTGACAATATTGTCTTTCTGTTCAAGGAAAACCCATAACAGATGCTCCGGCAGAACTTCCTGGTGCTCAAGCTGTTCTGCCTTGGAATAAGCTCCCTGTAAAGCTTCCTGAGACATGACCGTGAATTTATTCATATCCATATCTTCACCTCACAACACATATCTATAAAATTCAGGTATGGTTTAAGCGCTATTGAAGATTTAGCCTTCATCTTCCTTAACCTCTTTCTTCAGCCTGTCAATCATGTTCAACGCCTCAACAGGAGTCATGGTGGACACATCACACGCTGCGATTTCATCTTTTATTTTTTTGAGCAGCCTGTATTGCTCGTCTCCTCCGAAAAGAAACATTTGAGAATCATCCATGGCATCATCCTGGTGGTAGGATATTTTTGGAATCCCTTCACTGTCCAGTTCCTTTTTCTCGAGATTAAAAAGTATCTCTCTGGCTCTTTTGAGGACTGTGCTGGGAATTCCTGCCAGCTTTGCCACATGTATCCCATAGCTCTGATCAGAAGGCCCCGGAACGATCTTCCTTAGGAAAATGATATCATCTTTCCATTCTTTAACAGAAACATGGTAATTTTTTATCCGGTCCATGGTCATGGCCAGTTCTGTCAGTTCATGATAGTGAGTGGCAAACAAGGTCTTGGCTCTTGTATGATTGTCCTCATGGAGGTATTCCACTACAGCCCAGGCCAGGCTCAAACCATCAAAAGTAGAGGTGCCTCTTCCCACTTCGTCCAGCAGAATGAGACTTTTCTCAGTGGCGCTGTTTAATATCCCCGCTGTTTCCAGCATCTCTACCATAAAAGTCGACTGCCCCATGCTTAAGAAATCCATAGCCCCTATTCGCGTGAACACTCTGTCCACAAGCCCGATTTCCGCTTCTTCGGCAGGAACATAGGAGCCCATCTGGGCCAGAATGCAGATGAGAGCTGTCTGCCTCAAATAGGTTGATTTCCCTCCCATATTGGGGCCTGTTATGATCAGTATCTGGTCTTTATCCCTGTCCAGGTATGTGTCATTAGGGACAAACGGCTCTTCATCTGTGACCTCAATAACCGGATGCCTCCCTCCTTTGATGCCGATGATGTCGGTGGCATTCACTGAGGGCTTGTTGTAGGAACGCTGAGAGGCCAGTTCGCTCAAAGAGGTCAATACATCCAAAAGAGCTATCCTTGAAGCGATCTTTTGAACCCTGGACGTTTCCGCAGCCACTTTGTTTCTGATCTCCTGAAATAATGTGTACTCCAGATCATTCGCTCTTTCCTCAGCATGAAGGATTTTTTCCTCATGCTCTTTGAGTTCGGGAGTTATGTATCTCTCGGAGTTGACAAGAGTCTGCTTTCGGATATAGTGGTCCGGGACACGGGAAAGATTTGACTTGGTCACCTGGATGTAATAGCCGAAAACCTTGTTGTAGCTGACTTTTAAATTGGGAATTTTAGTTTTTTCTCTTTCTTCCTTTTCAATACCGGTAAGAAAGGTCTTGCCGGACTTACTGACCTCTCTCAGCTCATCCAGTTCCCCGTTAAATCCCTTTTTTATGATCCCTCCTTCAGTCAATAAAAAAGAGGGCTCGTCTGTTATTGACCTGTCAATGAGAGCCGCAATATCATCCGCATCATCCCATTCCTTTTTCATTTTCTCTATGACCGCTGAACGAAAGGGCTTAAGAAGGCTAGAGACATCGGGGAGAGATTGAAGCGATATTTTTAACGATACAAGGTCCTTGGCGCTTGCTGCTGAAAGCGAAATCCGGCTGCTCAGCCTTTCCAGATCGGATATCTGCTTAAGCTTCTCTCTGATTTCATGCCGTTCAATAGTATGAGACAAAAAATCATGAATGCCATCTTGCCTTTGCTCGATTGTATCCAGAGACAGAGAAGGACTAAGAAGCCAGGAGCGTATCAAGCGGCTGCCCATTGAATTTACCGTGTAATCAATGACATCGAGAAGAGAGTCTGTGCGCCGGTTGTCCCTCAAATTTCTTACAAGCTCCAGATTCTTAACCGCAGACGCATCCAGTATCATGTACTGGCTTCGATGCATATAAGATATATTTTGAATAAGCGCCAGTGAGTCTTTTCTTAATTTCTTTAGGTAATAAAGGAGAGCTCCGGCTGCGGAAACAGCAAGCACCTTATCGGCGATGCCAAAACCCTGCAGTGAGCTGACTTTGAAATGTTCTTTGATATAATCAGATGCCTGGGCCGTATCAAATATCCAATCTTCCTGGGAGCTTTGTAAAACTCCTTTGATCCCATCCTTAGAGAGAATCTGCTTTATTCTGCGCTCACAGCTTTGGGGAAATATGATTTCCTTTGGCGAAAATTTATACATTTCATCCCTGAGATTCTTCCTGTTCTCCCCGGTGCTTTGAGTCGTATCCATCCTGCCGGAGGCCAGATCAATAAGTGCCGATCCCCAGTCTTCCCCCTCAAAAACAAGACTCATCACATAGGTGTTCTCTTTCATGTCTCCGGATTCGATCTCAACGGCTGTTCCCGGAGTCAAAACCTTGACCACATCCCTTTTAACCACTCCTTTTGCCTCTTTGGGGTCTTCAACCTGCTCACAGATAGCCACTTTATATCCGTGCTTGAGAAGCTTTGAAAGATAGGGATCAGCCGAATGATGGGGCACACCACACATAGGTACTTTCTGCCTGGACGTCAGGGCGATCTCAAGAATGGAGGAGGCTTTTTTTGCATCCTCATAAAAAAGCTCATAAAAATCGCCCAGCCTGAAAAAAAGGAAAGCATCCTGATGCTTTTTCTTCAGCCGCAGGTACTGTTCCATCATAGGTGTTGCGGATTTGTTTTTTGCCATGACTGCTTTAACTATAGTATTTAAAATTGAGTTTATTGGCAAGACTTTAGCCCGGACTATTCGTAAAAAACAGCCTGATCCCCAGACAATGCGGACAACAGTATTAATTAACCTGGGTTATTCACGATTCGAGGTTGCTACGGATGCGAGGCGCAGGGTTTGAAGCTGTGGTCTTTCACCGCGAATGCCCTGCAACGAAGCAGATGGGGTGAGATCGGCTCGCCTGTAAGGTAAAAAAATAGCGATTAAAATGA
>CAZSZS010000065.1:0-2645 GCA_964611275.1 uncultured Eubacteriales bacterium | reverse complement strand
GAGCACTTCCAGCTGCTGTAGGCTCCCCAATTGGGAGGAATGGCAGGGTAGATATCCGATTCATTCTTGCGGGGGATATATCGAGTGGCGATGAGACCCATGACCACCTGTCCGTCCCTGTCCTGAAAGCGGAGACTTGAGAAGGGGATGCGTATCTCTGCGAACCAGCCCTGGTCATTGACCACGGTTTTCACATCCCAGAATGTGTTCCAACTTAGGTTGATGGGTATGGATTCAGGATTAACGGGAACAGCATCATTAAAGATGGCTCCGTCGAATCGAAGTCCGGTTGGTGTGGTGTAAAAAGCGAGGCCGTTCTCTTTGTCGTTAAACGTATCGAGAATGATGCCGAACCACTCCGTGTCTCCCATCATGTAGTCGCGCTTTTTGGATGGAGCCTGGATCTTGTCCGGTTCACGATCGTAGAGAAGTGCCCCTATATAGAGATATTCATCGTCGAAACCAATGAGAAGCTCTGTATTTTCAGATGGCGCGGGTCCGAATTCAGGGATCTGCATCACCATGGAAAGAGATGTGGCTCCATTCCATGCGTTCTCTGCGACCAGCCCGTCCAGAGTGATGGGTCCCGAGAGGCGGTTGATGTGTACAGGCTCCAGGGGTTCCTCTTGAGCGGCAGCAAGTGGCCCGATTCCCCAGACAAGAAAAAAGAGCCAAAAGACCGCTGTCAAACGTGAGAGCATCCGGCATTTGTTCATTTTTTTTTGAATAGATCAGGTTAGTGTGATTCGCATTAAAATAGCATAAGTTGTGCCAAAGAGCAATTTCGAATGGTTATTTCTTTTTATTAGAATTTTTTTTGGCTTCTCGGCGTTTGATGATCACAAGGGTGATATCATCGCCCTGGGGTTTGTTTTTGGTGTGAGCGGAGACTGCCTGGAGGATAGCAGCCTGGATCTCCCGGGCAGTCAGAGACGCATTGTCCTTGATGACTTGGATCAGCCGGTCTTCACCGAAGAGTTTATCGTTAGTCATATCTTTATCAGGAGCCCGCGCTTCTGTGATCCCATCAGTGAACAGGACAAGAATGTCACCGGGATTCAAGGCAGCGGTTTGCTGTGCGTATTTTTGGTCATGAAGAAAGCCGAGAACGAGCCCTCCCTCTGTCAAACGTTCGATGTTTTTATCGATTCTCCAGAGGACAGGGGGATTATGGCCGGCATTTGTGGAAGTGAATGTGGACTGGTTTCTGTCCAGAAGCCCATAAAAGAAAGTCACGAACATGTTAGAATCCGTGGACTTCGCGATCATGTTGTTGATGCGGGTTGCCACGTCACCGACTTTTTTGGTTTCCATGATCTGTGAATGAAAACTTGCCTGAAGATTGGCCATTAAAAGAGCCGCGGGGATTCCTTTGCCGGATACATCAGCTATGGCGATCCCCAGACGCCCTTTTCCTAAATCCAGAAAATCGAAATAATCTCCTCCCACCTGCTTGCTGGGAATACTGGTGCCTGCGATCTCAAATCCGGGAAATTGAGGCATATCATGCGGCAGGAGTCTTTCCTGAATTTTCCGGGCTGTTTCCAGTTCTCCCTCCAGGTGAGCGCGCAGTATGGCTTCCTCTCTTCCTTTTTTAACCGCCCTGGCCATGGTATTGAAGGAATGGGCCAGCTCGCCCAGCTCATCTTCGTTAGGGATGTCGATCCGGGTGTCCAGGTCGCCTTTGGCAATCCGCTGAGTGCCGCGGTAAAGGGATCGGACAGCAGATGTAAACCCGGTAGTGATACGGACTCCGAAAAAGAATATGAATGCCTCTAAAAAAAGCAGTACAAAAGCGATGGCCAGAAGGGAGAACATAACTGCTTGCCCGAATGGATTTTTTTCTGATGTGAGCTCTTCCAGGATACCGGCTATGCTCGCTTCGATAACCAGAAGCATTTTTTGATTTGCGAGCTTTCCGTCTTTGAGCTCAATGAGGTCGATGTCAGTCAGCCCGAATCCAACGGGTTTGTGCCATAGGGATTTTCCTTCCTTCGACGTATCTTTTTGCGGTTCTTGTTCAGGGAGGAACCTCCCTTCGATTTTTTTGGGCGGTTTTTTTGCATCCGGCCTCACTGTGGCTACTGGTTTGTCCATGACGGTTAGAGTCATTGAGGGAGCGAAGCGGACATTGCTCTGGATGATTTGAGCCAGCCGGTTCATCATGGCTGAGTCGACCATCCCGGCCTGTACCTGCAGGTCACCTTGTCGGTCCTTTTTAATATGGATGATCCACAAATCGGGTTCTATCCAAAAATAATCCGCCTGGTTGATAACCGCTTTTTTGGCAAAGGGAGATTCTTCGGCATGAAGAGACAGGAGAAATTCATCAAGCCAGAGAGGTTTGTCTTCGTTAGCAGGACTTCCAGTCCCCGTTCCCCTGTAAAGAAAGGAGTCGGGAAAAAAAGAGGGAATGAAATTTTCATCCACGGCAGCGAGTTCCGTCCAGTTCTGGAGCACAGATCTTACCCTTGCTCCCCGTGTGGCACCGAGTGTCCCGTAGAGAATGATAAGACCCATAAATATGATGAGCAGAACAGGGGTGACCGTTATGAGAACGGCGCTTACAGCCAGCTTCGGTCTGAGCTTCATGAAATGAAGCCGTGCCCGGAAGAACAGATGAAAAAGACTAAAAAACCAGAAAA
>CAZSZS010000064.1:0-2314 GCA_964611275.1 uncultured Eubacteriales bacterium | reverse complement strand
TTATGAGATCGTCCGGGAAAAAGGAACAGCCGCTGCCAGGCGCTGGTACTGGGTTCATTTTTTTCGTTCTCTGCCTTTTTTTATTAAAGATGCTATCTATTGGAGGTTTGTTATGTTCAGGAATTATTTAAAAATAGCTTTGCGGCATGTCAAACAACACAAGGGTTACTCACTCATCAATGTTTCCGGGCTGGCTATTGGAATGGCCTGCTGTATTCTTATCCTTATGTGGGTGCAGGATGAGCTGAGCTTTGATCGATTTCATAAGAACGCAGATGATATCTACAGGCTGACCACAACTACCCCATTGAGTGTGTGGGCTTCCAGTCCCTGGGCTCTCATGCCCACGCTGAAGAAGGATTTTCCCGAAGTGAACAAGGGCACCTGGTATGGCGAATGGATAATACCCGTCAGGTATGAAGAAAAGGCCTTTAATGAACGCTGCGCTTTGGTTAGCCCTGAGTTTTTTGAGATATTCACCTTTCCTTTTAAAGAGGGTGACCCGAAATCGGCCTTTGCCAGCTTAAATTCTGCTGTCATTACGGAAAGGACCGCTCAAAAATATTTCGGAGAAATAGACCCGATCGGCCGGGTCATCCATTTTGATAACCGGGTCGATCTGGCAGTAACCGGAGTCATTGAAGATGTCCCCCCGAACTCCTCCATGCAGTTTGACTTTCTTACCCACCCTGTTCATCTTATGGGAGAGCGTCGGTTGCAGACATGGTCAGCTGACTGTGCTTCTTATCTTCTTCTCCACAGGGATGTCAATGCGGATGAATTTGGCCAGAAAATCAAAGATACGATCAATAAGCACCGGGGAGAGAACATGTACAAGCTTTATGTGGGGCTGCAGCCGCTCAAGAAAGTCCATCTTTACTCCCTGTATGGAACAGACCCTGTTGTCTATGTGGTTCTCTTTTCAGCCGTTGCCGTGATCGTGCTTCTCATTGCGGGAATTAATTTTGTGAACTTATCAACCGCACGCTCATCAAAGCGGGCCAAAGAGGTGGGAATGAGAAAGGTCATCGGCGCCACAAGAAAAGATGTCCTCAGGCAGTTTTTCGGAGAATCCGTTCTTCTGGCGGTCTTTGCGCTGGTGATGGCTGTCTTCCTGGTCTGCCTGGCACTGCCAGCCTTTAATTCCCTTGCAGAAAAACAGTTGAGTCTGAATTTTGCCCAGAATTTTGAAATCCTCGTTGGTATTTTGTTGATCGCTGTTTTAACCGGTATCCTTTCAGGCATTTATCCGGCTCTTTTTCTCTCTTCGTTCCAACCTGTAAGCGCCTTGAAGAACACTGCGGCCAGAGGTTCAAAGGGCGGGCGTTTCAGAAAATCATTGATCGTCATTCAATTCACAGCGTCCATCGTCTTGATAATTTCAACCACTGTGGTCTTCAAGCAGATGCATTTCATCCGTTCCACAGACCTTGGTTTTAACCGGGAGCAGATCGTGACCATCCGGACGAGCCGGGAGCTGAGAAGAAATTACCAGCCTGTAAAGCAGGAACTACTCAAAGACAGCCGCATCCAGAATGTCACGGCTGCATCAAGCATGCCGCTCAATGTAGGCAATAACAATCCTGTTTACTGGGAGGGACGAGCTGCGGAGGATCCGGTGCAGATGAATTTTGCCTGCGTGGATTATGATTATTTTGAGACATTTGATATGACAATGGCACACGGCAGAAGTTTTTCAGAGGACTTTGCGACAGACGGAAGGAATTACATAATCAATGAAGCGGCGCTGAAATTGACCGGTTTACAGGACCCTGTGGGGAAAATGTTTTCCATGGGTCGAAATGAAGGGGAACTTGTAGGCGTGGTAAAGGATTTTCACGGGACCTCCCTGCATTCGGAAATTCGGCCTATTGTGTTTTGTGTGTACCAGAACCTTCCGTATTTTAACCTGTTTGTGAAAATCAGCTCAGCAGGTATCCCGGAGACCATTGCGAACATCAAAAAGACGGTAAACAAGTTTGATCCTAACTTCATTTTCTCGTTTTCCTTTTTGGATGAGGAGTTTAACAGACAGTACAGAAACGAAGAACGGCTGGGTAACATTTTCAATTACTTTACTTTTTTGGCGATTTTTGTGTCCTGTCTGGGTCTTTTCGGGTTGGCATCCTTTACGGCGGAGCAAAAGACCAAAGAGATAGCTGTGAGAAAGATCCTGGGGGCCTCTGTTTCAAAGATCGTGGGGATGCTGTCCAAAGAGTTTCTGATCCTGGTCGGGATGGCCAATATCATTGCATGGCCGTTGGCGTATGTGCTGATGAAGAAATGGATCCAGAGCTATTCCTATCATACGCAC
>CAZSZS010000063.1:0-29717 GCA_964611275.1 uncultured Eubacteriales bacterium | reverse complement strand
TCTCCAGCCCAGCATTATCATTAACAACAGAGTCGGAAAAGGAAGAGACGGCATGGCTGGAACCTATGATCCGAATCAGGCGCCCGGAGATTTTGGAACGCCTGAACAGGAAATTCCGTCAACCGGTCTCGGATATGACTGGGAAACCTGTATGACCATGAACGATCACTGGGGATACAACAAAAACGATGATAACTGGAAATCTGAAAAGGATCTGATACAAAAACTGGTAGATATCGTCAGTAAAGGAGGGAATTTCCTTCTCAATGTGGGGCCCACTGCTGAAGGGCTTTTTCCGGAGCCTTCCATCACAAGACTCAACGCCATCGGAAAATGGATGGATATCAATGGAGAAAGCGTATACGGAACATCAGCCAGCCTTTTTTCAGATCTGAAGTGGGGCCGGAGCACAACAAAAGCCAATAAAATATTTATGCATGTTTTTGAATGGCCTGAAAGCGGAACACTTGAAGTGCCTGGATTAATGGAAAAAGCTGATTCAGTATATCTTCTGCAGAATCCCGAGACCCAACTGGGTATCGAATACAGTGATACCGGGGCTCTTATCCACGTCCCCGAAAAGGCTCCGGATCTCTATGTTTCCGTCATCGCCCTCGAGTTCGCCGAGACCCCTGTCATCAGCAAACAATAGCTAAATTCAGGTATAGCTGGTCGCTCGCTAAAGATTTTGGGGAGCGAGCCGAGGAATAAGCTGAGATTCCTCACTGGGGAAGGTCAGCGGGCTGAAGAACCAGCTTGCCTGGTGAAAGTCAAAAGCACAGGATGTGCAGGCTGATTCTATGAATAAATAAGGGGGGGTTTGAGCTTGGGTAGACGACCGAATACTGATTTGTATATCTCAGGATAACGGTCTTTGCCGCCTATGAGCATAAAAGTGAGGGGCATTGCCTTTTTTGCTTTGTCACTCATTTCATTGGCAAGCCTTCTTATCTCCCACTGAGCCGTTGCATCCTCTCTCAGCCGCGAAAAATGATAAAATTCCCTTGCGTTCATCTTCATGAGCACCCGCCGCCTGTGAGCATTTGTCAACACATACTCTGCTCCCCTCTCCATGCTCTGAGATAAGTCCTTAAAGATCTTATTTGTTTTCTCTATGATGCCTAAAAAGTCCTTTTCAGCTCCCACTGCTCTAAATGAAGGGGGAACCATAACAGAAAGAGAAGCATCGTATCTTTGTGCGGTCAGGGTTGCCATCCTATGCCTTTTAAGCTGGGCAAAACATGTAGCTGAGACAATCAAATCAAAAGTCAAATCAACATACTCAAATTCACGGAGCACCACATCGTAGAACTCCATGTTCTTAAAGGCTGCTTTGACGACACTTTCTCTCCCTTTCATTCCCAGTTTTTTTGCCTGTTTCACACATTCTTTATGCGACTTTTTTGAAACAGAATGGATGAGAGCTGCCACAAGCTTGGCATCAGCATCAGGGGTCAAATCCACAAGACACACAGATTCCGGACTCTTCTTCTCTGTAGGCTCCTCGACCCTGACTTCTTCCTCGATTTCCTGATATGTCTTTCCATCAAAATCATTCGGCTCTGTAAATAAAATAATAGAGGGCGCAACCTCCTTTGCCAGTGTATAGATCTTTTTATTGAATTCCCTTAATTCAGCTAACCTGCGGGATGAGAACCGTCTGATCATGAACTCAAGATTCCGCGCATTGAGAGTCATGCCCAGCTGTCCCTCGGTAGCCAGGCTTACGATATATCTTGCATCTTCCTTGGCCCATCCATTGAGAAGGGAATGGTTCTTCCTGTCCTTTGCCAGATCAGAGTATTTGTCGTAAAAGTATGGTTTGAGCTTCTCATACAGTCTCTGATACATATCATTCTGCTCCCGTATCAATTTTGTAAAAACCTTTTCTTTCCCTGCTTTTCTTACCTCTTCGGGAATCACAAAATCATCTTTTAATTGAATATATCTCTGGGATTTCTCTGTATAGGAGCACAGTCTGAATTTTTCAACTTCCTCGATAGCGAAACGGCTCATGCCGATGATATCAAAATTAAAGACCGCATGCTCTGCCACAGAATGATGGCCCATCTTAAAAATAATGGTCCGGTTGGATTTCTGCGCTCTCTCCACTTCAGCACGGGCCAAAGCGCGAAGTTCATCAACTGACCGGGGGTCTCTGGATATCCGGGCGTAAGAAGCGGATAAAGTCTCAGGAGTGACATCGCCCCTTTCAGGACTTCTTTTTTTTAATTCTTCTATGACCGTGCTGTCAACATTGTAACCTGCCAAAATGACTTTCATGCCAGCTCCTCATACAAAAAGGCTTTGACCTCCGTTCTCCAAAACCAGTGAGAATAATATAACAAATCCTATTAGCGACTCAAAAGATTTTTTTACCCTTTGATCACAGCAATGGGGTCTGCTTTGACCACCAGCTTTCCTATGCCCAGCGAATCCGAGATTTTGACGACCTCATCCACATCTTTGTAAACCTGAGAGGCTTCCTCCGCAACACACCTCCATCCTTTGGCTTTCAAATCCACGCCTTTGGCTTCAAGCTCTCTTTTTATCTTCTCTCCTCTGAAGCTCCGCAGAGCTTGACGCCGGGACATAACCCGGCCGGCTCCATGGGCTGTTGAACTAAAGCTCAACTGTTCGGACTTCTGGGTTCCTGCAAGAATATAGGAAGAAGTACCCATACTTCCCGGAATAAAAACAGGTTGGCCCACATGACGGTATGCTTCAGGGATCTCAGCGTGACCGGGCCCGAAACTCCTGGTCGCTCCTTTTCTATGGACACACAGTTTTGCTTCCTGTCCTTCTATTTTATGATTCTCAAATTTGGCAACATTATGGCATACATCATACACCTGCCCCATGCCTTTAGAAGTTCCCGTAATTGAATGAAAAGCTTCTCTTACAAGATGGGCTATCATCTGCCTGTTCGCAAAAGCAAAATTAACAGCCGCATTCATAGATTCAAAATATTCTCTTCCCAGTCTTGACCTTAAGGGAGCGTTGATGAGCTGTCTGTCAGGGAGCCCTTTGGTTCCTATTTCATTTTCCATAAGTCTTATGTAATCAGACGCAACCTGATGCCCCAAGCCCCTGCTGCCGCAGTGTATCATGACCAGGATCTGTCCCTCTTTGTGGATGCCAAAAGCCCCAGCAATACTCCTGTCATAAATGGTGACTACTTTTTGAATTTCCAGAAAGTGATTTCCTGAACCCAATGACCCCAGCTGATTTGATCCCCTGCTCAAAGCCCTGGAAGACAGGTTCTCCGGATCCGCCGGCTTTATACACCCTTCTTCTTCCGTTCTCTTGAGGTCCTCTTCCCTGCCGTATCCTTTTTCAACGGCCCATTGGGCCCCTTTGATGCATACTTGTTTTATCTCTTTACTGCTTAAATGAAAAGAACCTCCTCCGCCTACACCGGTCGGAACCCGTGCAAACATCTCATCTAAAAGAGCCTTTTTGTGTTCTTTTATGTCTTTTTCAAAAAAATCCGTTCTTAATAGTCTCACTCCACAGTTAATATCATATCCCACTCCGCCAGGGGAAATAACCCCTTTTTCCATATCAAAAGCAGCCACTCCGCCGATAGGAAATCCATACCCCTGATGCGCATCAGGCATAGCATAAGCAGCCCTCTGGATTCCGGGGAGACAGGCCATGTTTCCGGTCTGTTCAAGGGTCATGTCTTTTTGCACACTCTCAATAAGAGACGAGGAACTATAGACAACCGCAGGAACATTCATATCACCCTGTTTAGGTATCTCCCAAACATACTCACTGATCCGATTTAATTTCATATTCTCCTCCCTATATATCAACAACGACCTGAATCAAATAATGGTCATTTCCCTTGATGATCATATCATTGTATGTAACCGCCTTGACACTCCCGAAAATTTCGCTTTCATCAGAAACCTTATCTCCTAAAAACCATGCTTCAAGAGCATAATCCGCTTTCTCTTTCTTGATCGATAGCTCTTCGACAGAACAAACCATGAAATCATCCGAATCAAGGAGAAAGAGTATTTCTTCCAGAAACTTCACCAGCAGTTGTTCCCTGTCCTTTCCCGTTATGTTTACTTTTCTTTTTATCCTGGGTCTCACTTTTCTGGTTGACCACATAAGATTCGCAGTGGCTTCCGCAGCGTTCTTGAAAGCCTCTTCCAGGGAATTGCCATAGGCCTGGAACTTTGCATCCGCTGTATGGTTCAGAAATCTGTATTTGATGCTCATCTGATACTCCATTTACATGGAAATTTTAGAAAAAAAGCACCATCAAAAAATCCCTGCTATGGGATTTCCGCAAAAACCACACTTCGAATCAGAAATGTTTTTTTCTCTGAGCCAGAATCCGCTCCGCACAAGAACGTCTTTTCCGCAGTAAGGACACACCGTGGCATCTGACTCGTTCAGGACATTGCCGAGATAAACATAATTGAGACCGGCATCTCTCCCTATGGAATAAGCTTTTTTCATTGTACTTAACGGAGTCGGCTCTAACTCCGAATATTTATAATCCGGATGAAAACGGCTTATATGCCATGGAATATCCTTGTCAAGGCCGGCTATAAACCCTGCAATGTCCTTCAGTTCTTCATCCGAATCATTCTGTCCGGGAACGACCAGGGTCGTGACCTCTATCCATATATCCATTTCCTTCATAATCCGTATGGAATCGAGAACTGGCTCAAGATGGGCTTTGCATACTCTCCGGTAAAAGTCATCTCTGAAAGACTTTAAATCGACATTGCACGCATCCAGAAAAGGCCTTATTTTTTCCAGAGCCTCGCGGGTCATATATCCATTGGTGACAAAAGTATTTGCCAGGCCCTCTTTTTTTGCGATTTTAGCTGTATCATAGGCATATTCAAAAAAAATAGTCGGCTCTGTATAGGTATAACTAATGCTCTGGCATTTGTTTTTTTTAGCCGCAGCAACGATTTCCTCCGGTGTATAGGACTTCTCCCTGTACACTTCTTCTTTTCTCTTAGAAGCCTGTGAAATCTGCCAGTTCTGACAAAATTCACAGCGAAAATTACAGCCGATAGTGGCAATGGAAAAGGCTGAGGTCCCTGGTAAAAAATGATAGAGAGGTTTTTTTTCGATCGGATCCACATGAGCGGCTATCAATTCTCCATACACTAAGGTGTAGAGTTCCCCACCCTTATTCTTTCTCACCCCGCAAATCCCGTACTTTGAGGGAGCTATCTGGCACCTGTGGCTGCACAGATCACACTGGACTTCATTATTTTTGGTTTTATGAAAAAGATAGGCTTTTTTTATCATCTCTGCTCCTGGAGCTGCAATAATTTATTCAGTTGCCTTTGGCCTGAATAAAATGATACTGGAAACCGCCTCTCTATTTCAAATACTATAATGGAAAAAAGACCGTGGAAAAGAATTATTTAACCTGGATGATGAGCAAGTCTAGGTTGCTGCAGATGCAAGGCACAGGGTACAAAGCTGTGGTCCTTCACCGCGAGTACCCTGTAACGAAGCAGATACAGTAAGATCGGCTTGCCTGAAAGGTAAAAAAATGGCGATTAAAATGAAAGTTTGAACAAACAAAAATATTTCAGTTGTCATTTTTGCAAAAAGCATGCATATCCTCGAAATCAAAACAAAAAATTCTCATCGCCATTTTTTTACGAATAAGTCAGGTTAATTTGAGCGGAAGGACAGAGCTGGTTCAACTGGCATTCCCCACAGAGAGGCTTTTTTGCCTGGCAGATCTCTCTTCCGTAGTTTACCAGCATATAGTTGAAATAAAGCCATTCTTTCCTTGGGACGATAGCCATTAAATCTCTCTCTATCTTATCAGGATTTTTCTCGTCACTTAACCCCAGTCTTTGTGACAGACGCTTGACATGCGTGTCAACGGCGATCCCTTCCGCTTTGTTATAAGCACTGGAAAGAACAATATTCGCTGTCTTTCTTGCGACTCCGGGCAGCGTCAGCAGATCATCCATTGTGGAGGGCACCTCTCCTGAAAAATCCCTTTCAATCTTTTGAGCCGAAGCCTGAATATTTTTTGCCTTGTTCCTGTAAAATCCGGTCGGGCGGATTTCTTTTTCCAGTTCTGTCAACTCTGCTTGAGCAAAGCCTTTCGCATTTTGATACTTTTTAAACAAACCGGGAGTCACTTCATTCACTTTTTTATCCGTGCACTGTGCTGACAATATGGTGGCCACTAAAATTTCAAGGGGGGTTTTAAAATTGAGCTCGGTATGACTCTGGGGATACCGTTTTTTTAAAATTTTGATTATTTTTATAACCCTCTCTTTTTTGTTCATGTTAATCATGAGTGCTGATGTCTATCATTCTCTTTATAGATTTGCCTGCTTTCTCTTTTATTTCATCCGGCACTGTGACTCTCTTCTCCATGTTCTTTAACGCCAAGTAGACCTTTTTTAACGTGATCTTTTTCATATCCCTGCATACAGATCGTTTCCTCAGAGGATGAAAATTTTTTTCAGGATTTTCCTTTTTCAATCGATAAATAATTCCTGTCTCTGTCCCTATGAGAATATCCTTTTTAGCTGTCCTGTGCGCTTCTTTAACCATACTTCCGGTTGAAAAGACTTTATCAGCGCGCCTCACTACTTCAGGCCGGCATTCGGGGTGGACCCAGACCTCGCTATCAGGATAGCGCTCTTTTTTCTCTAAAATATCCTCCGGCCTGATCTCATCATGGACGTAGCAGTAACCGTTCCAGGGAATGATTTCCTTCGAGCTGTTTTCATCAACATAAGAAGCCAGATTCCTGTCAGGAACAAACAGCACATTTCTTTCCTCTAACGAATTCACGACCTGAATGGCATTAGATGACGTACAGCAGATATCACATCCAGCTTTGACATCAGCTGTACTGTTGACATAACAAACCGCTTCGCAATCAGAATGGTCATCCTTCCATTTTTCCAGCTGACTCTTGCTGATCATATCCGCCATGGGGCAGCGGGCTTTCTCTTCTGGGATCAAAACGGTTTTGTCAGGAGCTAAGATCGCAGCAGTCTCTGCCATAAAATAAACACCACAAAATACGATGACGTCCTTCTCTGTTTGGGATGCCTTAATGCTCAGGCCCAGAGAATCTCCCAAATAATCCGCAACATCCTGTACTTCTCCCCTCTGGTAATTGTGGGCAAGGATTACGGCATTTCTTTCCTGTTTAAGCCGCTCTATTTTTTCTTTTAATTCCCTTTCCTTCATGATGATTCACTCTTTTGTATAAATATTTAAACACGGACCTTTGTGGCTCCGCAGTGGGGGCATTTCTCATCGTCTTTCTTTTTTGGTTTCCCGCATTCCTTACAGAGTTCAAGCTTCATTTGGCACCTACGGCAAAACAATTTGGATTCGACTAAAAGGTCATCGCATGTCG
Organism: uncultured Eubacteriales bacterium; assembly: GCA_964611275.1. GTDB lineage: Bacteria > Acidobacteriota > Aminicenantia > Aminicenantales > Aminicenantaceae > WJMT01. The sequence continues at coordinate 22,333 of CAZSZS010000063.1, read as the reverse complement.
GACACATAAATGTTTTTTCCTTTAAGATCTTTTTATGGGCTTCCCTCTTATCCCCACTTTGTTTGGCTCTGTAGTTTTCTATCGCTTTATGGAGGGCATCCGCCCCTAAATTAGAACAGTGCACTTTTTTCTCTGGAAGTCCTCCCAGCTCTTTCACTATTTGACTGCTTGAAATACTCATGGCTTCTTTTAGGGTCTTCCCCTTAGCTATTTCACTGACCATACTCGCACTGGCAATGGCTGCTCCGCATCCTAAAGTCTGAAATTTAATATCATCAATGATATCGTTCTTCACTTTTATATAAAAAGTGGTTGTATCACCGCAAACGGGATTTCCTATTTTCCCGACGCCATCGGCATTTTTTATGACCCCGACGTTCCTCGGGTTCTGAAAATGATTCATGACTTTGTCACTGTATTGCATTTTTCCCTTCCCTCGAATCCTAAATCAAAAACACAGGAAAAAGTCCAAAGAGACGGTGACCTATGCGGCCTCCACTGACTTTATTTCTGGTATCTCTTTTTTCAAAAGTCTTTCAATCCCCATCTTCAAGGTCATTTGAGACATCGGGCAGCCTGCACAGGCTCCAGTTAACCTGACTTTCACAACTCCGTCCTTAACTGAAACCAGCTCAACATTCCCGCCATCTGCCTGTAAAGAAGGACGTATTTTATTTAAAGCAGCCTCTACTTTTTCTTTCATCCATTTTCTCCTTTTATTGTCTTTATCTTACTCTCATATAGAAATGATAGATTGAATATTATATGAAAATCTTTTCTTTATATCAAAATATACATTAATATAGGCCAATTGTCAATTTTTCCTATAGGAATTATATATTTAATCTGAAATCTTTCCGGTCCGAACTTTTTATGAAAGATCCGGTTCAGATTATGATTCTCGGAATTCCCGGATTAATACGTGCGGTTATCTCATAATTGATGGTTCCGGTCAGTGCAGCCAGTTTTTCCGCCGTTATGGAATCATCTCCCTCTCTGCCGAGAAGAGTAACCGTGTCTTCAACTTTAACTCCGGGAATATCAGTGACGTCCACTACAATAAAATTCATGGCCACTCTTCCTCTGATGGGAGCCCTAAGCCCTTTTATCAGCACATAGGATACATTTGAGAGGCCTCTTGAATACCCGTCATAATATCCTACTGGGATAACGGCAAGAACCGCGTCCCTTGTTGTTTTGTATGTACATCCGTACCCAATAAATTCCCCTTTGGGAATATGCTTGACCTGTGCGATTCTGGCTTTCCAGGACAGCACAGGCCTTAAATTAAATTCAGGCCTGTCTCTCAGTAAACTGGACACATACACTTCATTCGATGGCCATAATCCGTAGAGGCCTATGCCTATTCTAGCCATATTAAAGTATGTCTCCGGGAACAATATGACTGCTGCGGAACAGGCCATGTGCGTGAACGGTACTTTCATCCCATGAGATTCCATCATGCTTAAAATCTTCTTGAATCTCTTGAGCTGATACTGAGCGTAACTATGCTCAGTGGTGTCCTCTATATTGGCAAAATGGGATGAAATCCCTTCTATGACTAATCCTTCATGTTTCTCTATATTTTCAATAAAAGGAATGATCTCATGTTCATCAAGACCCTGCCTGTATGTTCCTGTTTCTGTTTTGATATGGAGATAAGCCTTTTTCTGAAGAGACCGACATATTTCCCCTAAACTTTCTATAGTCTCATTATTATAAACCGTTATCCTTATATCGTTCTCAACTGCGTGCTTCAGCCTGTGTAAAGGAATATACCCGACTGATAAAACAGGACAGGTAAAACCATGTTCCCTCAGCGCTAAACCCTCCTCAAGAGAATGAACCCCCAACCAGTCAGCGCCAGATTTGACGGCGGCATCGGCAATCGGGATCATACCGTGTCCATAGGCATTGGCTTTGACCATGGCCAATAGCTTTCGCTCTTTTCCCAAAAGCTTTTGGAACCGGCTGATATTGTGTTTCAGCGCTTTGGCATCCAGCTCAATCCACTGCAAGTGTCTATGATTCATCATCTATATCCGGCCGATCGATGATTTTGTCCAGATCAATAAATTTTTCCATCTTATCCCTCAAAAAAACAGTGTCTTCCCTTTCAGCTCCTGTTGATATCATAACGACCTCTGCCTGAACAAAGTCCTCTATAAACTTCACATAATCAAGAAAAGACTCAGGAAGTAAATGGTGATCTTTTATTCCATGGATGCTCTTTTTCCAGCCTTTCACGGTCTTATATACGGGTTTGAGGTCCTCTAGAACCCAGCTCTCAGTAGGAAAACGATCCAAGGGCGAATCCTTGTAAGAATAGCCTATCCCTATTTTTATCTCATCCAACTCATCGAGCACATCCGGTTTGGTCAAAACAAACTTTTTTATCCCATTTATTCTTGCAGCATATTTTAAGGCAGTAGCATCAATCCATCCGCACCTGCGTGGACGGCCTGTGGTCGCTCCGTACTCATCACCTTTTTTCTGAAGATGTTTTCCGGTACTCCCATGAATCTCCGTAGGAAAGGGACCACTGCCTACCCGTGTTGTATAAGCCTTGGCTATGCCTATGACATGGTCTATTTTATCCGGGCTTACCCCAAGTCCTGTGCAGACTCCCCCGGCTGTGGAATTGGAGGAGGTCACATAGGGATATGTGCCGTGGTCAATATCAAGAAGAGTTCCCTGAGCTCCTTCAAACAATACGGATTTACCCTCGCTTACTTTTTTCTCAATAAGATACGAAACATCCTGAAGGTACTTTCCGATTTTATCCCTGTAAAAGAGACACTCCTTTATTATTTCTTCCGGTTCAAAGATCGGACTCTGGAAATGAGCAAGAACAATGTTCTTTAGTTTGACGCTCTGTTCGACTTTACTTCTCAGTACATCCATGTTCAAAAGGTCGCCGGTCTTTATCCCCTCCCGAGCTGTCTTGTCAACATAGGCAGGACCTATTCCCTTACATGTTGTGCCTATTTTTTTATCACCCCTGATTTTCTCCGTAACCTCCTCTATGGAGGGATGATACGGAAGGATAAGCTGTGCGTTTTTGCTTATGACTATATTGTCGTCGACCTTGATCCCCAAGCTCTCCAGCTGCTCGATCTCTTCTAAAAAAGCCCTGGGATTTACAACGACTCCGTTTCCTATAATACAGAGAACATTCTCATGAAGGATTCCTGACGGAATAAGATGAAGGACGATCTTTTTCCCTTTGACAAAGACGGTATGACCGGCGTTATTTCCGCCCTGATATCTCGCTACAATATCAAATGCAGGCGTTAATAAGTCAGTGACTTTGCCCTTTCCTTCATCTCCCCACTGCATACCTACTACGGCAATATTCGACATAGGCAACTCTCTTTTAATTTAGATTCTTTAAAAACGGCTTCGACTAAAATTATTCATAAAAAATTGTGAATAATACAGGTTAGATAATATTTCCAGCCGCAGATTCATTTCTTTACTGTAGTGACTGCGAAATTCTATCAGAACTTGCTTCTGTAAACAAGTCAAAAACTCAGTGCCATCTGACAAAGAAGAACATGGTGTTTGGCGTCACCCTTTATATCCTTATTGAAATCATATTCCACCTTGAGCAGCACATGCTCAAAAACCCTGTAAACCAACCCCAGGCTCCATCTGTTTTTTTCCAAATCCAACCCACTCCCTGGTTCGGAAGAAGACAAAAATCCATCGCCGTGGAAGGGATCACTGTATTTTATTTTCTGAAAACTACCAGCCGGACTGATATTCCCAATATTAACGGACATCTGGATGAAATACGCCTCAGCTTCACCATTTTCAAAACCGGAAGGATTCTCAATGGCGGCTCTTATGTATTCCGCCCAGATATGAATCACCTCGTTCTGCCAGTCAATGTTTCCTCCATGATAAACCAGACTTCTCTCCTCTTCCTCATCAAATCTTCCTCTGTGATGGGAGTAAGAGATTTCAAATCCCTCGTCGATGAGAAGGCCAAATCTTCCTCCTAATGACTTGTTCCCGTTGTTGTCCTCAAACTGACCCCCGGCCGTTAATGTATCAGACTCTCTCAGCCCGTTCCCGGCATACAACAAATATTTAAAAATCTTTGCCCGGCCTTCTATAAGAACACCCATATCCCTCCAGTCCCTTGGATATAAGTACTCAGCGGTCAGGGGTTGATTGATGAATGCCGTTTGATGAGGCCTGCTTGACTCATTGTATTTTCCGAAAGGCACCATATAAAGACCGAACTTGGATGCAAAAGCATCCGAGTAACCCAAAGTGACCCAGGCCTGTTTCAGTTCGATCTCTCTCCCCTCCCTGAACACAGCTTCACATATGAAATTTGAATTCTGAGTGAGGGCTCCTGAAAGCATGAACCCCAAAAGCGGATTGGCAAAGGTTCCCTTAAATATTCCTTCATCCACCTGGTTGTTGATATAATCATAGGCAAAATAGCCGTTTGATTGGACTTGAGCCCATTGGTTCAATGTCAGAAGAATCAGGAAGAGGCAAATCATTCCCGTTCGCCTCATCAAGTATATGATATTTTTGTTTTTCAAAGAATTCACTTCCTTTTTTATTTAATACTCTTTCTCTTCTAATTTTTTGATCCATTTCTGAATCTGCCCCCTTCTTTCCGCAGGAAGGCTGTTTTGATAAAGGTCAAGGTATTTCACAAAATACTCCAGCGCTTTTTTATTGTCTCCCCTGTTCATATGGCTATAACCAAGATTGTAAAGGGGAAGCCCATATTCCGGATCAATAACCAGCGAGTGTTCCCAGGCAGTGATAGCTTTATCCAGGTCTCCCAACTGTTCGTATGCCGCACCCAGCCCGTTATAAGCCACCGCATCTTTGGGATCTGTTTCAACCGCTTTTTTATAATTTTCAATGGCTTTCTGTAATTCCTGCTTTTCTTTTGTATTAAGAAAAATTGAAAGATAAGCATTTCCCAGGTTGTTGTAAGTCGAAGCAAAATCCTTATCTATGGAACGTGCTTTATCTAAAGCTTCAAAAGCTTTTCCGTAATCTCCTTTTCTGGTATAAGCAATCCCAAGGATATTCCACAATTCAGGGTCATAATCCATCTCGCGAAGTTCGACCTCATTAAAAACAGAAATGACCTTATCGCTTTGGCCGGCCTCTGTTAAAAAATTGACATAAGCAGAAAAAACCTCATGGCTTGCAGGATTGCGTTTCATGCCTTCCTCAAGGACCAAAAGGGCTCCGCTTAAATTCCCTTCCTCTTTATACAGAGTCGCCAAATTCGAGTAAGCCACGTCAATGTCCTTTCGTTCTGTGATCACCTCCTGAAGCATTCGAATAGCCTGTTGGGTTTTCCCCTGTACATAGATCTGTTTGGCAATGACGGACTTATTATAAAGAGGAAGCAGTGTTTTGATATCGTCTTCAGGCCCATACTCCTGTTTTTCTTCATAGGATGCTCCAGAAACATAACCGAGACTTCTCAACTTACGCAGAGTTTCCCTGTCAGGAGTCCTCTGGGCTTCTTTTTCTTTCGCACCGGAATAATTCGTCCTTATGTCATCCAGTTCTTTTCTATACCTGCTGAGTTCTGTCTCCTGAGCTAAATTATTCTGTTCGTCAAAATCCTCACTCAAATCATAAACCTCGGCAATAGGAGATTCTATATACTTCTTTTCGTTATCAATATATCCCCGGAGCGGAGCCCATCCCCTGCTGTAAAACGGATACAGTGATTCAAAATAAATGGGTCCATGCTCGATTTTTTTCCCCTTTACTGCAGGAAGAAGCGAAACGCCTGTTAGGATATCAGGCTTTTTGAGATCCAATACATCGCATATGGTAGGAAAGATATCTATATGACTCACATAATCCGGTACATTCCCGGTTTTTATTCTGGGGTAATAGATAATGAGAGGGATGCATATGGTTGTATTGTAGGCAAAAAAACTATGGGTCGGTTCTCCATGCTGTTCCAGACCTTCCCCGTGATCTCCGGTCAGGACGATCAAGGTATCCTTATACAGTTTTTCCGATTCCAGATAATTAAAAATCTTTCCCAGCTCAGAATCCACATAAGCGACCTCCCCGCTGTACAGGTCTTCCTTGAATCGATCTTTAAAAGGCTGGGGAGGCTCATAAGGCGTGTGAGGATCATACACATGCACCCACAGAAACCAGGATGAGGACTGTCTCTTAACCCACAGCAGTGCCCTGTCAATCACTTCTTCAGCTCTTCGTTCCACATAAAATTTATCTCCCCGGGCACTTTGACTTCCATATTCATCATCATACGTGCCGAATCCCTGGTCAAGCCCAAATCTTGAGTCCAGAGGATAGGCTCCCACAAAAGCTCCTGTGGCGTATCCCATGTCCTTTAAAAATTCAGCCAGAGTCAGGTATTCTTCCTGTACCACAAAATTGGTGTTCTCATGGACACCGTGATATAGAGGCGTTCTTCCCAAAAGGATATTTGTGTGTGAAGGAAGGGTCGTTGGTGTGTGAGCAAAAGCATGACCGAACAAAACCCCTCTGTTAGCCAGTGAATCAATCTGCGGAGTTTCGAGATGTTCCCTGCTGTAACAGCTCAATCTATCGGCTCTGAGTGTGTCAATGGTGATGAGAAGGACATTCCATCCTTTTCCCTTGGTCTTTGCCAAAACAGAAGGGCTCCCGCAAAAAAAAACCAACAATAAAAATACAATACAAAAAAGACTATACTTCTTTGTTTTCATTTTTTCCCAATGTCTATCTTACACACCTTTTTGAGGGAGTCAAATAATATAAACCAACGAGCCGTTCTTTCTCAGTGGAAATAAATTTACTTGCATTGATTCACATAATTAAGAAAATCGATTTCATTTGCCTCCAAACCAAAGGAATAAACATAACGGCTCGCCAGCCGGGAAGCAAAAATGGCCCTCAAATAAAGGACAGGCACTCTCTCCATGACAGCGTCGAAGCCGACCTGTTTAATAAGAACGTCAGGGCAGCATCCTTTGACCACAGCTTTAAAAAATTCTTCATTCTTATACAGTTCGGACGCATAAACTGCATCAGTCACCTGATTGATTTTATCACTTATCCTTTCTGTCAAAACAGACCGGGGTATATTGGTTTTTCCATGCTCTTTCTCAATGAGGTTAAACTCCAGAGAGGCGTTCTCTTTTATTATCCTCAATATTTGCTTTATATACTGTTCTCTGAAAGGCGTAACTTTATTATTATGAACACACATCCATTTATCATGCTCTTCATCACTGAGTGCCAGGCTGGCAAACACCTCCATAGATGATGAGGTGACCCCACCCTTGTTGGCCGACGCATCCTTGTATATAATGAATCCGTTCTCTTCAAGTCTCAATCTGGCATCTTGCGTGATAAAAAGATTGGCTCCCTCTGATATTATTTTGAACCTGGGTTTTCCGTTTTCATCAATGAATTTTTTCCAATTGTTTATGTTAATGGACGAGGGTCTCCCTCCGCACGGCACAAAAAGGTCAGCTTTGAACCGCTCGTCCAGATGGAATGAATTCCTGAACTCAATTCCGCTGACTATATAGGTGCCGTTTTTTAGCTTTAAGTCTTTATCCTCAATCGTAACCAGAAATCCTTTTGATGAAATCAGGCTTTTCTTAAAAGCCTCGACCGGTTTCCTCAATTTAGCCAGTCTGTTAAGTTCTTCCCTGTTGATTCCTTCCGGATCATATAAAACACCTGAACCATCCACAATCGCCAGTATCCTGTCTTTGGAAATGAATATCTCATTGCTTCCCAGGTCCCCGTCAGGTCCTCCTGTCATGACTTTTGTCATATCCTCTTCCTTTAGCCCCAATTCATTTAAAGATTTCAATACGAACTGATGAACAGAATGAGTCGTCATGCCGTAGAGGTCATGGGGTATCCCCCCTATGTTTACCGGCTTTCCCGTAGAAAAAGCCTTCCAATAAGGATACTCAAGGGCTTTTGCCCTTAAACTCGCCCATTCCATCAGATCCGCTGTTCCTTCATCAGGTCCAAGGAAAAGAATGACTTCTTTTCCATAAAAATCCTTTATGTTTTTTTCTTCGACCAGAAGGTCCAGAAGTCCATTGATATACTTTTTAAAAGCTGTTTCAGCCTTATCATTATACCCCCATCTGAGCAAAATGGTTCCCTTGGACCCGCCTTCAGGTATATCTTTATTCTTTTTCTGCTGTGTGAGCGCCAAATTATAATTTTCGTCGAAAATAAAGTCAGAATTAGTGATATAATTCTGATAGTCACTTGACCTCACAATCCTTATCCCCCCGCGTGCTATATCTCTGAATCTGATGTGAAATCCCCGAAATTCCATTCCAATAACATGAAAAATTCCATAAGGAGTCTCAGGATAATCGACTTTATTCAGAAATCCCGTATCATACATAAAGGAAATGGAAGTCTTCTCCTCTTTGTAGAAATTAGTTCGCTGAATGACCTTAATAAAAGTAACGACCGCATTGAATATTTCCCTGTCCGTGTCTGTGGGCAGACGGCGCACCATATCTTCTTCAACCTCTGATAAATCCATTTTAATATCAACTTCCTTGTTCACCGGATTGAATTTTTTATCAAAAAGGCCGTATAAAATCTTCAGATAATAATAATTATTCAAGAATGAATCCCATACTTTTGTCTCTGTATACGTATCTTTGGCAAGCCTTACTTTCAGGGTCCGTAAAGTCCCAAGAAGCTCTGGCGATTCTTTTAAAGCATCCGAGAGTTTCCCGTATTCTTCATTGTATCCTGTTAAAAATTGATGAGCAAAACTCCAGGCAGACACACCGAATACCATTTCCTGAGCGCTTAATTTTCTTTGTTTAAAAAGGCCCAAAAGAGGGCTTTCAGGAATCACATATACCAGGCTTATATCTTCCGTTATATTTTTAAGCATCTCGTCGTCTTTTATTTTATCCAGATAAAAAACATAAACGGTTTTGCCGTTAGTAAACTGCTCTATATACTTCCTGTTCGTGACAAGATCATAGGAATTCACAACGTCTGAAATATTAGAAAAAAAACGGGAACTCGAATCTCTGTCACAGACAACCATTATCCTGTGCTCATTCGTTTCTTTTTTAAGGCTGACTTCTATAAGCGGCGTTTCCCACCCTTTGGTCTGTTCCATAACACGCTGGTATCTTTCATACGTCCTTTTAGTGGTTGTTTTTAAAAAGTCTTTGCAGGCGATCTTTTTCAGGTCTGTCTCCTCGGATTGTTTCTCATCCAATGATATCTTTGGCTTGTACACGAGATACATCCGGAGATGTTTGCGTCCCGCGGTTTTTCCAGAAGTCCTGTAGGATTGAACTCTGAAGTTCGGATATCTATTTTCTATACGCCTTTCAACTTCCATTGCCTTTTCATGCTCATCCACCACTAAATAAAGAGCTTCCTTTTTTGATTCGGTCTTTAAATCAATATCAAACTCAACCCCTGCTTTGACAGCAGCCATTATTTCTGCCGCCTTAAGTGCTTCTATATGAGCTGAAATCGTCCTCAATGGAGTGGTCTCAAAATAATAAGAAGGCATTCCCAGTTCCGAGCAGAACCAGTCTATTTCCTCCCTTACCGCTGTCTCGGAAAACTGCTTATGCCCCAATATGATCCGCTCAATCTCTCTGAGCTTATTGATATCCAGAAGCGTTTCTTCTGCTATTTTTTCTAGTCCTCTCATTTTTAGCTCCTCTCTCGTATTTTAAACTGTTCTAATCCGAACTATTTCCAGAAAATTGAGTTCTTAAGAAAAAATACCTCCTTGAGGCTGAAAGAGACGTCGTTATTATACCACTGTTTTGAAAGCATACAAAGTTTTGAAATCTTCTATCATGAAGTGTTTTGCCCTTGCTTTAATTTTCTTTTTCTTTTATTATTTTTCGTTATATAAATAACGAAGAATTGTTTTAAATAAAAACGGAAACTTTTAATTTGATAGTGTCACATAAATTTTTTTATAATAAAATATTGTGTTTTAATCAGAGGATTTGATCATGATAGAAATCATACTTCTCGTTTTTTTAACAAAAAAAATCGGGAAAATTGCGGAAGAAAAAGGCCGGAGACCCGGACGGTTCAAAACCCTGCTCGTGGCCTTATGGTTTGCTGGGGAAATACTGGGATTTATCATCGTTATCCTCTTGTCCGGAACAACGTTTACGGCGTATTTGTTTGCCTTGATTTGTGCAGCAGTGGGTGCTGTTTTATCCTTTGAAATCACTAAGAGTCCAGACACAAAAGCCCTATTAAAAAGTTATATCGGATTCATACTGAGCTGGTTTCTCCCGGGACTCGGCCATTTGCTGGCAAAAAGCTACTGGAAGGCAGTAACCTTTTTCTTATGCATCTCACTTATGGCGGCTCTCGGGCTGTACATAGGAGGAAGGATTTATCCGCTGCAAGCTGAGAATCCTTTGACCATACTTGCCTTTTTCTCTGATTTAGGTTACGGGGCTCTCTATTTCTCCTCCAGGATATTCTCCTTTGGTGCGGGTGTGCTAAAAAACATCACCTTTGAGTTCGGAACAACTTATATCGCCGGAGCCGGTTTGCTCAACTACCTGGTTGCTTTGGATGCATTTGACATTTTATATGGGAAAAAGAAATGATATTTAAAAGCCACATCATCTCAATGATCATCTATGCGGCTCTTGTCAGCATAGTCCTTGCCTTAATAAGAAGAGACAACAAAAAAGACCGAATCAAATACTTCTTATCTCTATTCTTGATTATGACTGCGGGAGCCCTTCTGTTCGGGTGGTTCATGTATCTGTTCTTTTAGACTTTTATTCAAAATCCAAGACCTATATAATAGAACAATCGAAAATACTTGTTTTATTGCCGGATTAAACCGCAATGATTGAAGTCTACAATTTATGGAAGCAGTACCAGAGGCCTAATTGGGCTCTTTCCGGTATCTCAATGAAAATCGGAAAAGGGGATTTTTGTTTCATAACAGGCCCCAGTGGATCAGGAAAGACCACCCTTCTGAAAATACTTTACAGAGAAATTCTCCCTACACAGGGGCAACTATTGATCGACCAGAGAAACATACTGAGAATACCTGACCATAAGATTTATGTTCTGCGACGAATGATGGGCATTGTGTTTCAAGATTTCCGTCTCCTTTTTCATAAGAATGTCTTCGACAATATAGCCATTGTTCTCAGAATTCTGGGTGTACCCAAAAAAGAAATCAGAAGAAGGGTTTTTTATTCCTTGCGCATGGTAAACCTGCACAACAAAATGTGGGAATATCCAAAACATCTCTCATACGGAGAACAGCAAAGAGTCGCAATTGCAAGGGCTGTGGTGAATAATCCGAAAATCATTCTTGCTGATGAGCCTACCGGAAATCTGGATACAGAGCTTGCCTATGAAATAATGAATCTTTTCAAGAGAATAAATAAAAAAGGAACAACCGTACTCATCTGTACTCACGACAGAGAGCTTATAAGGCATTTCGGTGAAAAAATTTTTTTCCTGTATAAAGGAAAAATTTTGAGGAGGGAATCTCTTTGATACACCAAAAATTCATTTTTTCACTAAAAGAGACCCTCCAAAACCTATGGCAGTTTAAGGGCCGCAACTTGTTTTCTCTTTTTATCATTTGCCTTTCCTTTCTTATCATAGGAATATTCTTGTCGCTATCAAACAACTTTCAACACATTGCTAAACAAATCCAGAAAAACCTAGCTATCATAGCCTTTCTTGAAGAGGACATATCTGAACAAAATATCAATGCCATCAGAATAAGACTAGAAAACAGCCCTTATATTGAAGAGGTCCGCTACATCACCTCTGAGCAAGCCAGGGAAAATTTCAGTGAAAAATTTCCTGAGCTGAACAATATCGTTAGTAACCTGGAGATAAATCCATTCCCTCCTTCCTTTGAGGCTATTGCCAAAAAAAATGCCCTTTCCTATGAGGAAACAATCGACTTTGTCAATGACATAAAGAGTATGCCCGGTATCGACGATGTCCAGTTCAACAAGGACTGGATGGAGAGGATCCAGGCATTCAGCCGGTTGGCAAAGGCAGTGGGATTTTTCCTGGGAGGCATTCTGGTCCTTGCTTCTTTCTTTATCATCTCAAATATAATCAAACTCAATGTTCTGGCACGCAAATCAGAAATTGAGATCCTAAGGCTCACCGGAGCCACAAATTTTTTCATCCGGACTCCTTTTCTCATAGAAGGCATCATCCTGGGTTTTCTGGGAAGCTTGTGCTCTCTACTGCTACTTGCCTTCATAACAAAACTATTCCCTCTGTATTTAGGAGCCTCTCTGGGAACTTTAACTGAGTTGATCAGTTTTCGCTATTTAAGCCTGAGCCAGTGTCTTTCCGTTATAACAGGCGGAAGTGTCATTGGTTTTTCAGGGAGCTACTCTTCTCTAGCCAGATTTCTCAATATATGATCATTCATAAAAAAAGGCGCTATTCTTTTTTATTTTTTTTGAATAACTCTCCAGCCAGTCTGTGGGCTTGTCTTATCGGTTCCGGAATCCTGTACTTCGAACACCTCAAGACTAAATCCAGGGAAGCAGCGAAATCGATCCGGTGTCCTGGGGATATATAAACAGGTTTGACACCTGTACGTGTTCTCAGACAATATCCCACATGTTCATCCTTCCTGTTTTTATAATGAGTGTAAGCCCCTCTCTCATTATCAGGACGAGTGAACGGATAAAAAGGGCTTTTAGCACACCCAATCGTCGCGATGCCCAATACAACTCCCAAATAAGATGCGATCCCCATTCTCCGGGGATGAGCGATGCCGTTCCCGTCAATAAGACTTACATTGGGCTCTGTGTTCAATGCTTTAAAAGCTTTTATCAAGGCTGGGGCTTCACGAAAATTCAAGAATCCAGGAACATAAGGAATCGCAAAGTCAGCCACCCCTTCCGATGTTTCGATGATTTTTAAATCGGGAAGTGCCAAAACAACGACTTTCGCGGCCACTTTCCTATTCTTATAATCATAACTGCAGTCAGCCCCGGCAATTTTCTTGACTTCTTTCCTGTCCCAAACAAGATCCAATCTCCTGGACAGCCTGGACTGGGCCCTCATGGCTTTTTTGAAATCAAACATGCACATAAAAATGTACTCCCTCTGTCCCCTTATTTCAAGCTCCCTTTGACCTGAACCGTTCCAAATTATATCCATGCCAGGTCGAACCTTTGCCCATTAGGGAACAAACAGTCACTGACATACTCCCTGCCATGTTGACATATCAAGGGAAGATGTCATAAAATCCTAAGAGATGAATTCGGTTGGGCAAGAGCTAAAAAAAGAAAGGGAATTAAGGGGAGTATCTCTAAAAGAGATCGCAGACACCACAAAAATCAATATGAGATACTTAAGAGCTCTGGAAGAAGATAACTTTGATATGCTCCCTGGTAATTTCTTTATAAAAAGCATTATAAAAGCCTATGCCGGATATATCGGACTGGATGAAGATGCCATTTTAGACCATTTTCACCATACCATTCAGACAAAAAAAGAAGAAATAGAAGAGCAACCCAGGGAAGAAACCGCACCAACTGAGGTCCCAAGAAAATTCAAGCTTTTTCTCCGGATAGCTGGCTATTCTATAATTTTTATAACGGCTTTTTTCATCATTTTTTTCCTGGTCAAAGGCAAAAATTCAGTCTCTATCAGTGAATCCACATCAACAACCGAGCTCTTATTTCAGAGTAAATTCTCAGATCTTATCCTTAACTCAATAAACCCAAGTGACGGAATGATTCTGGAAATGACTTTTCATCAAGAAACATGGATAGAGATATTTACTGACGGAAAATTATATTTCTCAGGATTAAAGCACCCGGGAGAGCAGCTATTTTCAACCGCAGAAAATGAGTTTCTTATTCATTTAGGGAATGCAGGCGGCTTCACTTACAGCATCAACGGAGTCCCGGGAGAACCCCTGGGCAAACCATGGCAAGTTATTAAAAACTTACGCATAACAACCAAAAATTACAAACAATACTTTATAAAGGGAAATGAAACGCGTCCAACTAATATTTCTTAATATCTGTTAAACTTTAAGAAAAGAGACTATTATCAATAACATGGAAAACTCGAAAAAAAAAGGCTCCCGTATAATAGGTGCCTTGATTCTTCTTCTGATCATTCTTTTTGTTGTCATCGAATCGATTATACGCGGAACCCAACAGTTCTCTCCGATATCCGTAACCAACATTCTGCTTTCCCTCCTTCAAATCATTGTTATTCTTCTCTTTCTCATTCTTCTTTTTGTTCTCGGAAGAAATCTGGTTAAGCTTTATCTTGAGAGGAAAAGAAAAGTACTCGGTTCAAAATTCAAAACAAAGCTTTTGGTTTTTTTCATTTCTTTATCGCTCATACCCACCTTGCTTCTTTTCTTTTTTGCAAGTGACCTTATCACGAGAAACATAGAACAATGGTTTAAGACCCCTATAGACAAAATACTGGATGATACCAGCGACCTCACCGAAAGTTTCTATCAAAACACCAAAGACACCACCCTTCATTACGCGAGACAATTGGGAAAAGCCATTCAAACGCGGGAACTCGCTGATCCAAATGACAGGGTTCCTCTCATAGACTTTGTAAGAGAAAAATTAAAGGAATACCAATTAGATGAAATAAGTGTCTTCCTGGATGAAGAAGAACTTTTTTCTATGATGAATCCGGATCTCCCTCTCCAGTACTACCGTAATATGAACACCAATTATGTAAAAAGAGCCCACCTGGGAGAAGTCTTCAGCACCATCGAATCCATGGGAAGCGGAGAGATGATACGAAGAGGAGTCTCCATTCCCATTCCTGATACGGGAAATCTTCTGGTCGTGGCCGGAAAATTCCTTCCCCAGAACTATGCCCAGAAGATAAACAGCGTCTCCGCTTATGTAAAGAGATACAGACAAGTCAAGACACAGAAAAATCCTGTCAAGACGTTCTATCTATTGATGCTTGTGTTTATCACACTTTTATTGGTGTTCGCCGCAAGCTGGATAGGATTTCATCTGGCGAAAAGCATCACAGTACCTGTTGAAAAACTGGCAAATGCCACCAGGGAAGTATCCAAAGGAAACCTGGATGTGCAGGTTCAAGACCCTGCTTCCGATGAATTAGGAATGTTCATAGATTCTTTTAATGAGATGATATCTGACCTCAGAGAAAGTAGGGAGCATATACAACAGAAGACATCTGAACTCCAAGCAGGAAAACAGTATATCGAAACTATATTGAATGACATCACTACAGGAGTCATAACGATCAACGCCGATGACAGGATAACGACCATCAATCCCTCTGCACTCAAAATGCTGGCGCTGGAAAGAAAAGACCTTATAGGAAAAAATTACAAGGAAGTCCTGAAAGACCTGAAGTATGATGAAATCGCACAGAACATAGAAAAAGCCGTCATGAATAAACATCAAATTTCCGATAAAGAAATCAACATAAATTTCAACAGCCAGAACACAACTCTTGCCCTGACCATATCTCATATAGAACAGGACGAAGATGGGGCATCCGGATTGATCATAGTGCTTGATGATCTGACCCAATTGATAAAGGCACAAAAAATAGCCGCCTGGAAAGAAGTCGCACAAAGAGTCGCCCATGAGATAAAAAATCCATTGACTCCTATCCAGCTGTCCGCAGAAAGAATAGAAAAGAAGATCAAAAAACAAAAATCCCTTGCTGATAAGACTTTAATCGAAAGCACAAAAACAATCATTCAGGAAGCAAGGTCCATTAAAGACCTTATAGATGAGTTTTCAAATTTCGCCCGTATGCCAAAAATCTCCCTTAAAGAGACGGATCTTCATGAAACCATCACGCAGACCATAACTCCTTTTCAAGGAATATTCTCGGAAATAAATTTCGAAACACAATTCGATAACAGTATCCCCAATAAAGTAAAGCTGGACAAAGAACAAATGAAACGGGCGCTGACCAACATCATTGACAACGCCATTGATGCCATGAACAAGAAAGGAGAGATAAAAATAAAGACTTCCTTTGACAAACAGTATAATAAAATCGAAATTGAGATATCAGACACAGGCCCGGGTATTCCTGAAAAAGACAAACAAAAGCTCTTTCTTCCCCATTTTTCTACTAAGAGAAAAGGGACCGGTCTTGGTCTGGCCATCGTCAATCAGGTCATCAATGAACACAATGGACTCATCAAGGTCAAAGACAATGAACCTATGGGTACAAAATTCATAATACAGGTCCCGATATGAAAGAAAAAAACATACTGATCATCGATGATGAATCCGGAATCCGCTCGTCCCTGAAAGGTATTTTTGAGGATGAGGGCTATAAGGTAAAAACAACCAGTTCCGGAGAAAAAGGGATAGACTATATAAAAAACGAATCCTGTGACTTGATCCTCCTTGACATCTGGCTGCCTGAGATGAACGGGATAGAAGCCCTCAAAAAAATTAAGGATATTGATGAAAATATCCAGGTTGTCATGATAACAGGTCACGGTTCTGTAGAAGCTGCCGTCAAATCAACAAAGCTGGGGGCTTACGACTTTTTAGAAAAACCTCTTTCCCTGGAAAAGGTCGTCCTCACAGCAAAAAACGCATTAAAACAGAAGTCACTGGAAGAAGAGAACATACAGCTGCGGCAGGAAATGAGATCCAAATTCAACTTAATAGGAAAAACTAAACCCATACAAAAAATAAGAGAAAAAATCAAAACCACAGCTCCGACTAACGGAAGGATACTTATTTTCGGTGAACACGGAACAGGGAAGAAACTAATCGCCAGGCTTATGCACCAACACAGCAAAAGAAATCATCACCCCTTTGTCCAAATAAATGTCGCTGCCATTCCGGACGACTTGATTGAAAACGAGCTGTTCGGATATACGGATAAAAGCGATTCAGGAAAAGGGAAAAAAGGGAAGCTTCTTCTTGCTGACAAAGGCACTCTATTCCTCGATGAAATAGGAGAGCTAAGTCTGAACACTCAAGACAAACTCATCAAATTTATTGAGGAAGACAAATATGAGACCCTGGGGATCTCTAAAACAGTTGACGCAGATGTGAGGATTATCTCATCAACCCACCATAACTTAAGAGAATTGACGACAGAGAACAAATTCAGAGATGAGCTTTTCTTCAAATTAAATGTCATTCCGATAAAAATGCCCCCTCTTAGGGAAAGAAAGGAAGATATCCCTCTTCTTATTGACTATTTCTTAAAGTATTTTTCTTTCGAATACGGGAAAAAACAAAAGACGATGGCTAAGAAAGCCATGGAAGCTTTTATCAATTATTCATGGCCGGGTAATATCAGTGAACTCATTAACGTCATAGAAAGATTTGTTATCATGGTCAAAGAGGATGAAATCAACTCTTCCCATCTTTTCCTTCTTGTCGAACCCATTGAATCTGAATTCCTTCACGGGGAAAAGAAAACGATGCCCTTAAGAAAGGCCAGGGAACATTTTGACAAAGAGTTTATCCATAATGCCCTTGTCAGGAACAACTGGGACCTTGACAAAGCAGCCTCTGACTTGGAGATAGAGAAAAAAACTCTACAGTCAAATATAAAAAGACTGGGGATCCATTTTTCAAAATAACCATTTTTCTTAACAAATACTCCATTCCTGAATTATTGATAAATCAAGGTGAAATTAATTTACAGTAAAGCTCTTTTATGATATCTTGAGCAATCAAAGGAAAAAGACAATGAAGCTCGATACCCTTCGACTGATCATCAATTCATCACGCAGATTCATGAATATCGGTGCACGGCAGAAACTCTGGAATCTCCTTAAAAACTTTCATCCTCCTGATATCGCCGGGCTTATGAATCATTTCACAGAACGGGAAAAAATCATCCTTTTGATCACACTCCATGAAAATGATAATAAAAAAGCCGCTGGGTTATTAAGCGAAATGGCTGCAGAAGATGCGGCTGAGACCGTGCAGCAAATCCCCATAGAAACAGCCACCAAAATATTTCATGACCTTCCTTCAGACGATATCGCTCCCATACTTGAATTAGTGCCCGAAGAGCTCAAAAACAGCATCCTTACTTCTCTCGAAACAAAGCCCACTGAAGAGGTCAAAGAGCTGCTGGAGCATGAGGAAGAAACAGCGGGAAGAATCATGTCCCCCAATTTTTATGCCCTGAATGAAAACACGAATGTTTCCGATGCCATCACAGCCATGCAGCTTGAGGGAGATGTAGAGTCGGCTTTTTATCTGTATGTGATAGATGATGAGAATCATCTCAAAGGTGTGGTCTCGCTGCGGCAGGTCCTCTTTTCCAAACCGAACACCCCTCTCAAAAACATAATGACTACAGACGTGATCAGCGTTCAAACCAATACCGACCAAGAAGAAGTAGCGAGAGTCGTTGCTGATTATAATTTAGTGGCCATTCCTGTAACTGATTCTCAAATGAAACTCGTGGGGGTTGTAACAGTGGATGACATCATCGATGTCATTGACCAAGAGGCCACTGAAGATATGTACAAAATGGTTTCTCTGGATACTTCGGATAGAATCAAAGACAGCCCTTTTTCTTCCATAAAAAAACGGCTTCCTTTTCTTCTTTTAAGCCTGTTAACAGCATCTGTAGCTCCAGTTGTCGTAAACTATTTTAAAGGAACGATCCAACAAGTCGTCACCCTTGCTGTTTTCATGCCCCTTGTCGCTGCACTGGGAGGAATCGCAGGAAACCAGACCGTTGCCATTATGGTCAGGGAAATAGCGGTAGGCCAGACTGAATGGATCTCTGCAAGAAAAGCTCTGTTCAAAGAAATCGTCGTAGGGATTTGCAACGGCATAGTGATCGGTCTGCTTTTAGGTTTGGTCTCTTCTGCTCTCATCAGCAATCCATACTTGGGCTTTGTATTGGGGCTTGCCGTTATCATCAACCTTTTTATAGCCGCTCTGGTAGGAACCCTCATCCCATTGTTCCTGAAACTGGTGAAACTCGACCCAGCCCTCGGCTCTGTAAACCTTCTCACTATGTTCACGGATTCGCTCGGGCTTCTGACATTTTTAGGACTAGGGACTCTTTTTATTAAATATCTTTCATAACCTTAATTATGCCAGGTTAGATAAATCTTATGCCAAAAGACCAAACTGAAGCCATTGTTCTTCGGACCTTCAATGTGGGAGATCAAGATAAAATCGCGGTTTTTTTCTCAAGGGACAGAGGAATACTGAAAGGCATAGCCAAAGGTGCCAGAAAATTCGGCAACAGATTCGGAAGCTGTTTGGAACCCTCATCATATATATACATCTATTTTTATGAAAAAGAGAACAAAGATCTGGTCACGGTCAGCAATTGTGACCTTCTGGAATCGTTTTTTGATATCCATAGCCATTTAGATACGGCCTTCACATTAAGCTATTTCTCTGAATTAATAGAAAATTCTCTTCCCGCACAAAGCGAAGAAGATACTCTATTCAGACTCCTGCTTCAAATCCTACGGGCTCTAAAACAGGGAAAAGAACTTGTGTTCCTCACAGCTTACTTTGAACTATGGTTCCTTAAAATCAACGGATTTTTCCCTAATTTCAAAAAATGCAAAAAATGCCGCAAAAGCATTGAAAGGTTCGGATGGCTCTCTGTTAAAAGAGACGGTATCCTTTGCCCCAACTGTGGTTCATCAGACAGAGAAAAAATAAGTTCAGAGGAGATTTCTATCTATTCCTGGATCTTAAAAAATCCTCCTGCCTCTGATAAACAATATCCTTTCTCAAGAGAACAGATCCAAAAAGCCAGGAAAGTCCTCAAAAATCTCATTGTCTTTCATATGGAAAAAAGGCCCAGGTTCCCGGATGATTTTAAAAAACACTTCAGCTCCTAAATTCCTTCTTTGTGATTTTTTACGTACGGGCAGTACGAGTCGAATAATGGTATATCAATCCGGACGAAACATAGAAAAAAGCCGCTAAAAGCAACGCAGCAGAAAAATTCCAGTTTATAGCGATAATCACGGTCATGACAGAACCCAAGACAGTGGCGAACGCATTGGAACCCCATGCCCATCCGATCATGGATTTCTGTTTTTTTCCTAAATATTCAATCCCTGTGGGAAAGAACACCCCCATTAAAAAACCTGGAATAAAAATGAGAAGAAAAGTGATAAAAACCCGCCAAACCAGGCTTAAATGAATGAAAGTTGTTATGATTTTGAATAAAAACAGGGAATACAGAACCAGTACTGAAAAGAGAAGTACAGAAAAAATCAGGATGAATCCCTTCCCCGCTGCCTGCTTCATCCTTTTTGATAAAAGCGATCCTATTCCGGACGAGACCAGAAGGGAAGAAATAATCACAGATATGGAATAAGCTGGATTTCCCAGGTACAGCTGAAAAATCTTGATCATAATGATCTCTACAATGATGAAAGAAATCCCTATGAGGAAGAAATAAAAGACAAAGTTTATGCTCACCTGCCTCCTGGATGATGTCTTTAATGGGATGAATATAAGCACAACAGGAAGGACTATAGAAAGAAAAAGTATGGCCAGATAGACAGTGTTTGAATAAGTCAAAGCCCATTTGACGACGTTTTGAGCCATTCCGCTGACCTGCATATTCTTGAATGTAAACTGACCGATTTTATTAGGCTGGTTGAAATAAGGAGAATTATCCCTGACGGGTCTGATATTCACCGAGGAATCATGAATCGTCTTTCTGTATTCGGAAGAAGCTAATCTGTAATACATATTATCCTTTTTTTCAAAAGGAGAATAGACGATCTCCCTTTTTCCTGCAAATTCCTTAAGGATTTCTGCTTCATCCCGGTCAAAATTTCCTTTTTTCATGAAAAAGAAATTAAATCCGTTTTCCCTTTGTATGATAAAAAATTTCCTCTCAGGCTCCTTGACCCCCATCTCTCTCAACGCTTCAAAAGCCGTTGAAAAAAGCCTTTCTCCAAACCAGTGTACAATATACACGACCCCATCGTCCTTGAGATGCTTCCAATAATCCTTAAAGCTTTCCACTGTATAGATGTACGTTTCAGCGATGCTCAACCCTCCGGACAATAAAGCATCCGCGTTGTGGGAATTAACCATCTGGATAACATCAAACTGGCTGTCTATCCTTTTCAAGACACTTCTTCCCTCGTCATTGAGAAGAAGCACTCCTTCTTGCTGGAATATATTCCCTATATAATCCGAATATTCGTTTGTGATCAGATGGCATATTTCAGGGTCCATCTCAACAGCAACTACATTCCTGAATTTATTGGATAGAGCGCACAAAACCTCATACCCCCCGGCAGACCCGATAATAAGGGCGCTTCCTCTTTTTGTCAACTGAAAAGGAATGGCCTCATTAGCCCATTTTATCTGTCCCATCTCATGAAGCTTTCCGTTGAATTTGGCAAGCCAGGACTGCATGGTCCCCGCATCTATCCAAATGACTTTTTTCTTTTTCAAAAAAGGAGCTACATCTATTTTGTTGATAGGGCTCCACTTCGAATACTCAATCAAATTATTATTATAGTGTCTGAGATAGCCCCTTTTTATCATCTTGGGTATGATCGGAAACAGGGTTTCTGAATGAACAAACAAAACAGCAAAAGCAGCCAGAATCAAGGAAAAAATGATTGTTTTTTTAACAGCCTTTATTCTAGCTATTAAAAACCAAGCGAATCCCAAAAACAAAAATATGACTAATATGACTTTTGAAGGCCCCCATTGTGTGATAAGAGGGATAATCGCTATTCCCCCCAGCGCAGCTCCTAAAAGGTCAACAAAATAAAGCTTCCCAATCTCAGAAGAATACAGGCTGAATATCAAAACCAGAGAAGCGCCTGCAAAGAAGAAAGGAAGCAGCAAAAGGAAAAAATTTAGGATCAAAAGCAGAAAATTAGAGAACGGACTGAAAAGATTCAAGAAATCTATACTGGTCGATATGGTTATTTTATAAATAACAGGAAGACTTAATGAAAAACACAGCAGAAACAGCTCCAAATACTTCATCGCATCTTTTTTATCTGTGATACGGCCTATGGACATATAAGCACCGCTCAATCCATATCCGAAGAGAGCGAGGGATATCATCAAGAAAGCAAAAGAGCTGACATATATCACAGAGAAGATCCGTGTGTATAGGATCTCAATCAAAACAGTAGAAAAGGTGATGGCAAATATGGGAATGATCAGTTTGAATCGTTTCATATTTTCTCTCTAAAATGAAGATATTATAGTATAGGGGCTCATCCTAATCAACCTGACCTATTCATAAAAAAATGGCGATGATAATTTTTTTGTTTTGTTTTCAAGGACATACATGTTCTTTACAAAAATAACAATTTAAATGCTTTTTGTTTGTTTTTATTTCA
>CAZSZS010000062.1:0-2438 GCA_964611275.1 uncultured Eubacteriales bacterium | reverse complement strand
TTGGAATCCTTGAGAGAAGGGGGATAGGTTCATAATCTCATGGATTTGAGAACTCTTGGCGTCTATGGTATTAGTCGTTCTGGCAAAGAAAAGTTTGAAAAAAATATCAGTCTGTCTTTGCGGAAATCTTTTGCCCAAGCGCATAAGCGCTTTCCAGATATTCCGTGTAATTTTTGACCTCTCCCTTTTTTTCAAGACCGTGGCAGAAAAGCTCCCCTGTATACCGTGCGTTTATGACCTGGAATAAGTTCCTGACTACTGCCCTGGCATTCTGGAAAAAGTCTTTTCTGTGGGCAGCGGAGGTGCAGATGAATGCTCCGGATTTTTTCTTTTTGAAAATGTCTTTTTTCAAAATATTTTTAGATACCCATGCGCACTGAAACCGGTCGATCATGATTTTTGTCTGAGCGGACAGGCTTCCGAAAAAAATGGGAGATGCGATGATGATCGCATCACATTCTTTGATTTTTTTATAGACGATTTGCATGTCATCTTGAATGGGTGAGAGCCCTTCTGAATTGACTTTATCATACTCTATTTCCTGGGGGGGATTGATGTCCAGCAGATTCAGGAGTATCTTCTCTGTTTCCCAGCCGCTGTCTCCGGCCGCTTCCAGAGCCTTATCCAGGAGGACATCTGTATTTCCTCCTCTTCTGGGGCTTCCGTTTATTCCTAAAATTTTCATGAATATCCTTAAAAAACAGAAAAACCAGTGACATCTTCTAAGCCGTAAAGTCTGAGGTTATTATAATCAATCGGAAAAAAGAAACAAAGGTTATATATAAATGTTATATATGTAAGATGGGGGAGGGGTAATTTTCAATTGCTTTTTCGATTTTGGTCTGATAATCTTTTCTAAATTAAAAATGTTCTATTTTAAGGAGGGGGGTATCATGAGTATCAAGAGATTTCTAGGACAAAAGATCATTGTATTTATTCTGTTTGTTTTAGCCGCTCCGGCTTTTTTGTTTCCTGTGGAGTTGGAAAAAATCATTCCCATACAGATCCAGGTTAATATTGAATGGGACCACCCTCCAAAAAGCGGGAATACCAGGAGCAAAGGAGCTTTTATGCTTCGGGTCACCGGAAAAGCCAGGTTGATAGAGGAGGATGGCGAATTCCTGAGATATGAGCCGGTTGATATGCAAGCCTTTATCAGGATTAATAATGAAGAAATTATGGAAAATCCTGATAGTAAATGTTACGGCCAGGTTATAAACAGAATAGAGGGATCCGGCACTGTTCCCATCACCTCCCCTTCCCAAAGTCCTGGTAGTTTCATAATGGACGTCCAGTTAGGACAACTGGGAAGAATCGCAGCTCTTCAGCAAATGGGAAGAGGCGCAGAAGTGATGGAGGCCATCCTGGAGGAAGAAGATAAAAATACTTCCAGTGACAACTATATAGTTATGCTTTCCGGAGGATTCGATGCTGACTTCCAATCGGGTCTGTGCGACGGCCCGGCCAGTACCGAGAGAGGGGTTATTCCTTTTCGTGTTGGGATTTTTAAAGAATTGACTGTGTCAACAATGAGCGGTTCTTATACATGGGAATCAAATGAAGGCTTTACAGAGGTGGATATCAAAGACTTCCAGGGCTTTAAATTATTGGGTCCGCCTCAAGGCGGGAATGAGGTTAAACATCAAGTTACCTGGTCGTTTGGACAAACAAAACCCATCCTTCAGATATGGTACAAAGATCAAGAGGGGGAGGAGATAAATATCACGGATGAAAAAAATCAGGATGTCAAAGCGGGCGAGAAGATCGAACTGGAATGCAGAGTGCTCCCTGAATCAGAAGGCAAACCACAGTCCCTGAAATGGACTCTCGATGATGGGAATCCTGATGAAGGGAAATATATAAAGAGATTTGAGGCTTCCAAGGAACAGGGAAAAGTTATCCACCTGAGCCAGGAAGACTTGAATCAACCGAATATTGTTTTTTACTGGACAGATAAAGGTAAGGGAAAAGTCACATGTGAGGCTGAGGTCAAAGGACAAACCATCACAGCAGAAACCGAGTTTACTATCAGCAGGCCGGAATACACTCTTGCAGTTGAGCCATCAAGCGATTCCACTTTTGGAGAACTGACATCAGGGGCAAAACTATCTGCAGAAGAATGTTGGATTGATGAAGCTTATGAGAGCCCCAAAAAGATGGCGGGGCTCCAATACAACGGTATTACTTTTGAATGTGAGTCCAGCGATGGGGGAGAATTCCAATGGGTGCAGCTTGTTGAGGATTATTTGGAATATGAATATTTTAACAGGCAGAAATGGGCAGAAGTGAGGATAGGGTTGGACCATTGTTATCCTTACCAATCCGGCAAAAAAGCTTTGGATAAACCCGCAGTCATAGCCCCTGAAACAAATGAAGGTAAGGACATGCTGTTTGAATTCAAAAAACACCAGAAAAGCAAGATGTATTTAATGTACAGG
>CAZSZS010000061.1:0-1544 GCA_964611275.1 uncultured Eubacteriales bacterium | reverse complement strand
AAAAAATCGGAAAGTTCGATGGTGTCATTTGTTCTGGTGTGTTTATGCATATTCCTAAAGTTCACCTTTTTGACTCAATTTTTGCTGTAAAAAGACTGCTTAAAGCAGGAGGTCGTATCCTCATTTCCATTCCGCTTGACCGTCCGGATATTGGCCCCGATCATAGAGATGACAAAGGCCGTCTTTTCACAGACATCAACTCTGATTACCTGGAGCTTCTCTTTGAACGCATAGGATTTAAGCTCCTCAATAAGTGGAAAGATAAGGACAGCCTTAAACGAAAGAAGATTTACTGGATCACTCTCCTTTTTGAACTCAAAGATATCCATATATTAAGACCAATCGATCAGATAGAAGGAGTGCTGAACCGGGACAAAAAAGTAGCCACTTATAAATTAGCCCTTTTTCGTGCTCTTTGTGAGATTTCTATGACAGAATTTCAGAAAGCCCGCTGGCTTCCTTCAGGGAAAGTCGGCATTCCTGTCCAAGATATTGCTGAAAAATGGATCTCCTATTACTGGCCCATTGTGGAATCCTCTTTTTTTATCCCTCAGATTCAGGGAGAACATGAGGAATGCGAACGCCCTATTGCCTTTAGAGCCAGACTTAATGAATTGATTCAGCATTATCAAAAAAGCGGAGGACTCCCCGGATTTACAGTGGATCTACACAGCCGTCGCATCCCAAAAGAAATTCGCCTCTTGCTGAGAAAGCTTCTCACAAAGATCAAGCAGACCATAATCCAGGGCCCTGTAACCTATGCCGGGGGGTCGCTGCCCACAGATTCTCTCTTTGAGTACGATAAAGAACATAAATTAGTACTCATAGCTGCATCTGTATGGAAGGAAATCTCACTCATGAATCACTGGATACTGGATGCGTTGATACTCAGGTGGTCAGAACTGACTGCCAGATTATCTAGAAATGAACTAAATCCAAGTGAAGTCATTGACTATCTTCTCGTATCGCCTCTTCCTGAGAGGGATGTAAACCAGGTTCGCCAGGCTTATCAAGAACTTGATACTATCCAGTGTGTCTGGTCAGGAGATACTATAAGGAGATTTGATATAGACCATGTGATTCCCTTTTCCTTCTGGAGAAACAATGATTTGTGGAATCTGCTTCCGGCACGTCCCTCCATAAATCTCCAAAAAAAAGACAAGCTGCCAACACATACTCTTTTAATGCAGAGAAAAGACGCGGTTGTTTATTACTGGAGATTTTTGAATGGTTTTAATGAAATCCGTTTTTCATACGAAGCCGCAAAACTTCTGGGCAAGGAGATAATCAAAGACGAAAACTGGGAGCTTCCTCTTTTTTCAGCCCTGGTTGAGGCTGTTGAAGTGACTGCGCTTCAGCGAGGCTGTGAAAGATGGGCTCCGAAATAGGTTATTTAGAAAAAATGCTGTTCATATAAGAAATTGAATGCTGCTAAGAATAAGTGCCAAAGTCGACGCAATTAAGATCAAGATAATAAACTTTTGATGCTTAACCAATCTATTTGAATTCTCTCTCTTAAAATCACTGATAATCTTCTCGTTATT
>CAZSZS010000060.1:0-11051 GCA_964611275.1 uncultured Eubacteriales bacterium | reverse complement strand
TATAGACAGGACACAGCAGAACACAAGATATACCAGAGATTGGCGTCTCATATTGATAGACCACTCACGGTCTTTTCGTACCAAAAGGATCTATACGGACCAGCTTATATATGGGAAAAACGGGCTGAGAAGCACCATGCTGTTTCCAATTCTTCCCGGCAAATTCGTCGAAGCTGTGAAGTCTTTGAATTATGACAGGATAAAAAATGCGGTAGGAGACTATTTGGGTTATTATGAGATCGAGGCGGTACTGGCGAGAAAAAAGCTGCTTTTAAAAGAAGTAAGGGACATGATAAAAGAAAGGGGAGAGGAAGAAGTCCTTTATTAATTTAGTCTCTACCATCTATTCTATCATCATCCATTGACATAAAGCGGATGATTTTGTATAAAAATTAACTTGATAAGCAAGGATTTAATCAAAATTTCTAGGATTAACTAAGGGAGAGACAGATGATAAAAATAAAGAATCTGACTAAATATTACGGTGATTTGTGTGCTGTTGACAGCGTGAGCTTTGATATTAAAAAGGGTGAAATACTGGCGCTTCTAGGGCCTAATGGAGCGGGAAAAACAACCATATACAGAATCATCACAGGATATTTAAAGCCGACTCAAGGAAATATAGAGGTCATGAATTACAATATATATGATCATATGATGGAGATCAAAAGCAGAATAGGCTATCTCCCTGAAGCCGCTCCTATTTATAAAGACTTGCTGGTCTATGATTATTTGGATTTTGTTGCTGATATTAGAGGCATTGATAAAGATAATAAATTAGATCATATAAAAAATCTCGGTGACCTCTGTGGATTAAACGATGTCATGCATATGACCATTGATGAACTTTCAAAAGGATACAGGCAGAGAGTGGGGATCGCTCATGCATTGATGGGAGATCCTGAAATCCTGGTTCTGGATGAACCGACAGCAGGATTGGATCCCAATCAGATCGTAGAAACAAGAGAGATCATCAAAAGGATCGGAAAAAAGAAGACCATTATTTACTCAACTCATATTCTCAGCGAAGCAGAAGCGACCTGTGACAGGATCGTTATTATCAACAGGGGAAAAATAGTAGCTGATGATACCCTGGATGGACTGAGGAAATCTTTAAAGGAAGAATCATTTGAAGATATTTTCATGAAATTAACCAAAAGGAATTAAAATGCAAAACATCAAACATATTTTTCGGAAAGAGTTTAAGACTTATTTTATTTCTCCCATTGCTTATATTGTTATCTCTGTTTTTCTTGTCATCATAGGTTGGTTGTTTTTTTCCACTTTTTTTCTTGAAAAACAGGCGAATCTCACTAAATTCTTTTCCCTTCTTCCGATTACTTTTGCGTTCATAATCCCGGCAGTGACCATGCGCCTGTTTTCAGAGGAAATCAATATAGGCTCCTATGAGCTGCTTATCACTCTTCCTCTGTCTTTTAGAGATATTATTTTGGGAAAATTTTTAGCGGCCGTTGCGTTTGTAGCCATAATGTTGAGCCCGACTTTGCTATATGCTGTTTCAACTTCTTTGATCGGAGACCTGGATTGGGGGCCGGTTATCGGCGGGTATTTCGGAGCCCTGCTATTAGGAGCCAGTTTCAGCGCGGTCGGGCTGCTTGCATCCTCTTTCACGAAAAATCAGGTGGTTGCCTTTATCATAGGGATGGCCATTTGCTTCAGCCTCACGTTATTGATTGATTTTGTCCTGTTCTTTATTCCTAATGTTTTTATAGGCTTTTTTCAGTATCTCAGTGCCAACCATCACTTTCAAAATATTGCCAAAGGAGTTTTGGATTTAAGAGATATTATCTATTTTCTCTCACTTTCATTCATTGCTCTGTATGCAACAAATTTGGTCATAGAAGAAAAGAAATGAGGAGATCGGAATGGAAAAAGTAAAAAACAAATCTCATTATTATAAATTTGGGTTGTATTTCATAATCACATTACTCATTAACCTGGTCGCTTTAAGGTTTTTCTTTAGAATAGACCTGACGGAAAACAATCTTTATTCTTTATCAAAAGCAAGCAAACAGGCCGTATCCACACTCAGAGAGCCTTTGACAATAAATGTGTTTTTTTCAAAGAATCTCCCCGCGCCTTATAACACGATCGAATCTTACCTTCATGACCTTTTAGATGCCTATTCTCTTCATGCCAATGAGTATCTCAGTTATCGTTTTTTTGATGTAACGGCAAAAGAAGGAGATTTAAGCGAACAAGCGGAAGAGAACCGAAGAAAAGCACAGGACTACGGCATATACCCTGTTAATGTCCAGAAAATAGAGCAGGATGAAGCAAAACTGCAGAGGGCTTATATGGGGATGGTCTTTATTCACGGTGATATTATAGAGAAGATACCGGCAGTGACATCTACGGAAAGGTTGGAATACAGGATCACAACCACCATACAGAAGATGAACAATAAAATATCTTCTCTTCTTAATCTTGATGAAAAGATAAAAGTCAATCTCGTCAAATCTTCTTCCCTGAATGACATCGCCGGAGAGGTGAACCTGGAAGGCCTTGATTCCGTTGCAGGCGAGATGAGTGATATTGTATCCGAACTCAATACAAAACTATATAACCAGTTAGAATTCACATACATCGACCCGAGTACCGATGGTATTTCCGGGGAGAAATTACAGAGTTATGAACGTTTCATGCTTCAGTGGCCCGAGATCGAGGGTTCTGACGGAAGGCTTATAGAAGCAGGCGAGGGACTTGTAGCTATAGGGATTGAGTATAAAGACAGGTCTGTAGAAAGGTCTTTGTTGGACAGAAGCCTTAACCTTACCAGCAGAGGTTTGGAAGAGCAGTTTTCCTTGATAGAACAGGACACCATTAAGACTTTCATTGAAGAGAATGTGGATAATGTGATCAATATTCATGAAGAGATCGGATATTTGACATCCCATTCCACACTTGCTTTATCTTATTCTCTGCCACCGCAGCTTCAGGGAATGCAGCAGCAGACAGGCTCTCTGAATAGTTTTAATTCGCTGATCAGCGATAATTATTCCGTCAACAGGATTGACTTAAAGAGTGAAGAGATTCCGGAAAGTATTGATACTCTTATCATTGCCGGGCCAAAGGAGTCCTTTTCGGACTGGGAGCTTTTTCAGATCGATCAGTTTCTCATGAAAGGCAAATCCTTAGCCCTTTTTATGGATTCTTTTGAACAATCCCAGCAGGGACAAAACCAAATGTACGGAATGTCACAGCCAGTCTACATGCCGGTCAACACCGGAATAGGAAAGCTGCTGGATCATTACGGGATGAAGGTAGAAAAGTCATATGTGCTTGATGAAAGATGCTATGTGAGCAGGGATCAGAGAATGGGAGAGACACCCATTTATTTTGCCCCTGTCATAAAAGGCGAGAATATCGATCACAGGTTTAATTTTTTGAAAAATATCAAAGAGCTCATCATGATACAGGTGTCTCCGTTATCATCTGATGAGAAAAAAATCAAGGAGAATGATATCAGGTTAAATACCTTGATTTCAAGTTCGCAAAGGTCATGGGCCATGTCAGGGCAAATCAATTTGAATCCCATGCTTTTGAGACCACCTGCAGACGATGAATCCATGAAGAAATTTCCTTTGGCTTATATTGCTGAAGGCAGCTTTTTAAGCTATTTTTCTGACAAAGAGGTTCCTGAAAAACCAAAGGAAAAAGACGATGAAGAAAAAGACGAACCCATAAACGAAGAAACCAAAGAGACACCGTTTAAAACAGAAAAAGAAGCCGTTAAACGAGGAAGGCCGGGAAAGATATTTTTGATCGGGTCATCAGAGATATTAAAAGATAACCTGCTTGATGAAAACGGAGAATCCCCCAATTCCCAGTTCGTTCTGAACACCATTGATTATTTAAACAACAGAGCTGATATTGCTGTAATGAGAAGTAAAAATCAGAAGTTCAATCCTTTAAGAGATACAAAGCCTTTCACACGGAATTTTATTAAGGTCTTTAATATCGGAGGCCTTCCCGTGTTGTTCATAATGATAGGGGTTTTGGTATGGTTCAGACGAAAATCCAGAAGAAAAATGATAAAAGCTGTGTTTACAGAAGAAAAATAGGAGCTGGAGGAAGTCAATGAAACGAAAAAAGGAATACATTATATTGGCTGCTGTTATCATCATTTTGATTGGGATCCTTCTTATCAGTACGGGCAGAAATAAAATGTCTTACAAGCTGCCCAAGATTGAGAGGATAGATGCTGAAACGGTGAGTCACATCGAGATCAAAAGGGGAGATGAATCTGTTTTGCTCGAAAAAAGCCAGGAAGACTGGTACTTAATGCCAAATAAATATCGCGCTGATCATGAAAAGGTGAATGAAATGCTGGAGGTGATCGGAAATCTTGCGCTGACCGAACTGGTTTCGGATAAGAAAAATTACGAAAGATACGAATTAGACGAAGGAAACAAAATTCATATAAAAGCTATGGACAAGGAAAACGTACTCAGAGAGTTTGATATAGGCAAGGTGTCATCTACGTACAGTCATACCTATGTAAGAATAGCGGATGATGCGAATGTCTATCATGCCAAAGATTCATTTAGGAGCACTTTTGAACAGCATGAATCAGGGCTGAGAGACAAATCTGTTATGGAATTCAGTGCCGGGGAAATAACCGGATTGACAGTGACCGGTGAATTCGGGACTCTTGAGTTCAAGAGAGAGATCGTTCCGGTTTCGCCTGATAGTGAACAAGAAGAACAGGAAGCAGGAGCCGGGGAGAAAGAAGCCTGGCTCACACAGGACGGAAAGCAAGCAGAGAAGAGCGAGATCGATTCTCTTTTGTCAAAATTATCCGGATTATACTGTGATTCTTACCTTAATGAAAAGGAAAAAGAAAATCTGGCAGATCCCATCTATACCATTACAGCAAAAGGCGCCAAAGACTATGAACTGAAGATCTATGAAAAAGGAGAGGATGCAGAAGAATATCCTGCCCTTTCATCTGAAAACGATTATCCTTTTTTACTTACTAAATGGACAGCAGAGGGCCTCATGAAAAAACCTGAAGATATCTTTAACGAAAAGGATGAGGATTGATTCGTGTTTTTTATAAGACTATAATGTCATTTGAATGATTTGTTAAAAAAGAGAGGGGATGAGGAATGAAGGGAAAAAATCAAAGAAAAACCAGTATTCTCTGCGCAGCCTTTATCTGTATTCTTTCCGGATGGATCCAGGCAGAACAGATGAAGATAAAAGTCACGGCAGATACAGCTGCAGTGCGAACAAAACCTGATATTGAAAGCCAAATTGTCACACTCCTGGATAAAGGGAAGACCCTGGATGCGGATGAAAAAACAGATGGCTGGTACAGGGTCTCCGTTGTTTTGGAAGACAGAGGCATTGAGGTCATAGGTTATATCCACTCTTCCTTGGTAACAGAGATGACGGATACCTCAACCGAGCCCTCTCTGGTAGAAAAAGAACAAATCGCAGAATATAAAACTTCTCGCAAAACAAAAGACATTGACTTTTCGGATTCAAGGAGGAGCTGGTTGGTGCTTAAATTAGGAGGAAGTGCCTCTTATATCCTGGCAGAAGATGTCAACGAAGGAAATGAGGGATTTGACCAGATCTGGAGAGATGAGTTTACTCATGCCGGAGGTGAGTTCCAGGGAGAAATGACACCCTTTCACATCGTGTATGAATTTGAGGGAGACATCATATTTTATATTTTCCCAAATATAGGGATCGGATTCGGATCCGGTTATATTTACGGAAGCCAGAAAAATGAGATGCTCTTGACTTTATCCGGGAGAGAGGAAACATGGATCATAAAACCCGAGATCAATGCGATTCCCATAACAGCAAGCCTTTATTTTCTCATTCCATTGGGTGGGGGGTTCTCTTTCACCCTGGATGCAGGGGCGGGTTTGTACAACATTGAATATTCCTGGTATTGGAAGGGAGGATATGACGGATACTGGATGGAACTCGATCAGAAAGCTGAAGCAAGCGGTCTGGGATACCACGCAGGACTCGGATTTGAAATCAGCCTGGCGCCGCACCTTGGATTTTTCTTAGAGGGAAGGGCCAGATATGCTGAAATCAGCGGATTTGAAGGGACTCTCAGATATGAGGACAGCGACGGAGCTGTAGATATTGATGAAGGAAAGCTGTGCTACTGGAAAGAAAAGGTATTCGGGAATACATATACTTTTGTTTTTATCTCTGAGGGCGATACGCCTTCCTTTACAGGTTTAGGTTCGATCGAGTCCGTCAGAGAAGCCGTGATCGATTTGACCGGAGTCTCTCTGCAGGCAGGATTGAGAATAAGATTCTAGAGAGATACCTCTTAAAACTGGCGAAGGAAAGAAGTAAGATATGTTCATGGGACATGGCATTCAAGACGAATCCGGGTTTTTGAAGTTTTCGCCTCGTTTTACTGATAAAGAAGCAAGGATTATCGCAAATGAATTTTATGGAATGAAGGCTTCCGCAAAACCTCTGCCCAGCGAAAGGGATCAAAATTTTTTATTAGAGGACAATGAATCTGGAGAGAGGTATGTTCTCAAAATATCAAACAAGAAGGAAAAAAAGGAAATCCTTGAACTCCAAAATCTGGCAATGGATCGAGTTGGCACGACTTTGGGCCCTCACTTCTGTCCTCAGGTATGTCCGACTAAGGATGGGGAGAACATAACAAGGATTGATAATAGAGAAAGGGATTCTCACTTTGTCCGGATGGTTACTTATATTCATGGAGTTCCGTTAGGTGAAGTAACGACCCATACACCCGGTCTGCTTCGATCGGTTGGAAAACTCATAGCCTGTATCAGTGAATCCCTCAAAGGCTTTTCACATCCAGCAGCACAAAGGGATTTCTATTGGGACCTGCAGAAGGGACCTGAAACAGTGCTGAGATTTCAAAAATACATAGATGATGGGGATAAGCGCTCTTTAGTGGGCTATTTCATTGAGAGATTCAATGTTCAGGCATTGAGTATTGTAGCAGAGATGGAAAGATCGGTCGTACACAATGATGGAAATGATTACAATATTCTTGTAAACCATCCAGGGCCCAGACAAAATGATCTGTTCCAAGGAAGAATAGCAGGCATCATTGATTTTGGGGATATGGTCTATTCTTATACAGTGGGAGATATCGCTGTGGCCTTGGCCTACATCATGCTGGATAAAAAAAATCTTGCAGGGGCGGTTTCTCCTGTACTCAAAGGATACAATGAAGTGTCCCCCCTTTCTGAAAGAGAGCTCGTGGCGGTCAATCATCTTACAAATCTGCGGTTGTGTATGAGCGTTGCTCTATCAGCCTTTCAAAAGAAACAAAATCCTAACAATAATTATTTAACCATTTCAGAAAAAAAAGCATGGAAATTGTTACAAAGGCTCAGAGACTCTAATTATAATATTGTGAACTCTCTTTAGAGGATTCATAACAGTTCATTACAGATATCTGGTGATAGAAGATGGAAAAGAGAAAAACACTCGAGTTAAGGAAGAAATATATAAACCCGTCCTTGAGGTTGTCTTATAAAGAACCTGTTAAAATCGTAAGAGGCTTTCTGCAGTATCTTTATGATGAGAAAGGAAAAAAATATCTTGATGCAAGAAATAATGTTCCACACGTAGGCCATTGTCATCCTAAAGTCATTCGAGCAGCTCAAAGACAGTTGTGTGTTCTCAACTCAAACACAAGATACCTTCATGATAATCTTGTTTTGTATGCTGAAAAGCTGTCTTCGAAAATGCCGGAACCTTTAAAGGTCTGCACTTTCGTCAATTCCGGGAGTGAAGCCAATGACCTTGCTCTCCGTATGGCATGGGCTTACACGAAAGAAAAAGACATAATCGTGATCGATCAGGCTTACCATGGGAATCTGAGTTCGCTCATAGATATCAGCCCTTATAAATTTGACGGAAAAGGAGGTAAAGGAGCCCCGCCGCATGTACATAAAGTAGAAACCCCTGATGGCTACAGGGGTAAATATAGATACCAGGATTCTCTATCAGGGGAAAAATATTCTGAGCAAATCCGGACGGTCATAAAGCAAATGCACAGAAAAGGAAAGGGACTGGCTGCTTTTATTTCAGAGTCTTTAATGGGGTGTGCCGGACAGATCATATTCCCTAAAGACTATCTCAATCATGCTTATCGTCACGTAAGAAATGCTGGTGGGATCTGCATTGCGGATGAGGTCCAGATCGGATTCGGAAGAATCGGCTCTCATTTTTGGGGATTCGAAACACAAGAGGTGGTTCCTGATGTCGTAACACTTGGAAAACCGATCGGAAACGGCTTCCCTTTAGCAGCGGTTATTACAAAACCGGAGATTGCCAAAGCCTTTGATAATGGGATGGAGTATTTCAATACTTTTGGGGGAAACCCGGTTTCATGCGCTGTGGGGATAGCGGTATTAGAGGTCATTGAAGAAGAAGACTTAATGGGAAATGCCCAAAGAACCGGAAAATACTTCAAGGAAAAGCTGGAAAAATTAAAGAACAAATATCCTCTCATAGGTGATGTCAGGGGAAAAGGGCTTTTCTTAGGAGTGGAATTGGTATCAAAGAGGGAAGCATTGATTCCTGCCACAAAGCAGGCGGACTACATTGTGGAACGGATGAAAGAGGAGGGCATTCTTATCAGTACGGACGGACGTTTTCAAAATGTTCTGAAAATAAAACCTCCACTTGTGTTTACTCAAGATGATGCTGATTTGTTTGTATCTACGCTTGATAAGATATTAGCAGAGAACAAGGCATTCCCTTACTAAAACCATCTAAATCAAATGGTCCGGCTAATACAATACTTTATCCTCTCCCAACTCTTCTATTTTTTTATCGATCCAGTCTACTATCAAATCTTTTCTCATAAGGACCGCTTCTATTTCTTTATCAGTAAGATATTCGCCGACGGCATTTTTTATGACCTCGTAATCGAGTGATTTGAGTTTTTCAACAAAGTCCCTGGGAAGCTCTTTCATGGTCCGTGAGCCTTCCTTGTTTTTTTCATCATAGATCAGCTTTTTTGTGAATTGTTTTGAGGTCCTGAAGCTTCTGGAGTGATCGATGAGTATCATGCGCCAGTCTTCTGTTATGAGATATTGATTTTGGTGTCTGTCTTCATTGGCAATGAGATTATCAAAAGCTCTTTGAAGATAGAGCGCTCTGTTCCAGTGAAGGACCTTTATAGGCGGAACACTGATCTCTTTTTCATATTTATCTTTAAGGCTCATCCAGGTGTCGATCCAAAGCTGGCAGGAACCCCTGTCTCCCTGGAATCTCTTTTCAACGGTTGGAGGGACCATGTTCAGGTCCAGATATCTGTTCAATCTGTAGGCGGCGATCTCCCATTTCCAGCCTTCCAGATACCCTCTCAAGCGGCCTTCCGGATTTTTCCATATGGCCTGCCTAGCGACTCCGTTTTTTTCCAGTTGAAGGATATAGGGATTGGTGACCGCTTCTCGGCTCTGCATTTGCTCATGACCTGTGATTTCAGCGGTTTTTAAATATTCCTCCCATTCATCCATCTCTGCTATTTCTTCGTTCGTAAATTGGGCGAACGGGGGGAGGCTTGATGAAAAAGCAAAAACCAGTATAAATATTAATTTCAGAAATTTGCTCATTTGTTCCCTCCTCTTCTTTTCATCTATACTCTATGAATTTTCTATAGAAAAGATGTAAAAGTCAAATGCATCATAGAATTTATCCACTGTTTCTGTGAAAATACCTGTTGAAAAAATGCGTTTATTTTTTTTAAAAAATTGATTTGATTGGGATTAGTGGAAACTGCACAAGATATGGTCACTCACAGGAAAGGGGAGTTGAAAAAAGCACCTGGTCTTCCCCTTTTTGTTTGATAAGGGCATCAATGGTTTTGATTATGAGTTGTTTTCTCTCCCATAAAGCGTCCCTTTCCTTTTCATTCAAATAAGGAGAAAGCACTTTTTTGAGCTCCCTTTTATCTAATTCGACAAGTTGGTTATAGAGGCTTTTGGGGCAGCGGTCGATACGGCATTTGAGCAAAATGTCAGTGGAAGGGGCAAAAGCTTCGGAAAAGTCCACTCTCCAGACTTTCCAGTCATCCTGTTGGATCAAGATATCTTCACTGTCGTTACACTGGTCATTTACTAGGATCTCAAAAATTTTTACCGTATCAAGAGAGTTTTTGAATTCATCGGGTTTTTCCGGTTCGATATTTTGGAGTTTTCTGTCTCTATCCGTTAATACATTCTTAACCATGAGCTGAAGAGAGCCTGTTTGCCCGTTTATTTTTCGTTCCACAACCGGAGGAATGAGATTGAGCTCTAAAATCTTATTGACCTTATAAGCTGCGATTTCATATGTGTAACTATCAGGAAGAAGAGAGGGCCATGGGCGGTTGACATGTTTAAATAAGGCATTGAGTTCTGTTTCGCCGTCGTCAAGAAGCACTTTCCAGAAATTCGTTCTTCCTAATTCCAGGTTTTTTTCGATGGAAATGACCTCAGCTGTCAGCAGAAAATTTTCGATTTCTTCGGGTAAAAGAAATCTTTCCTGTTTATACGGAGATGGATATGATGCAGAGATAAGCATCAGGATTCCCAGAAAACTAAAAAATCTATTCTTTCTATTTTCCATTGTTCTCACTCCATACAAAGAAGTCTCCGTTTTCAATGATCAGGGCGCTCAGAATCCCACCGTAGGACTCTGATATGCCCGTATCAATGATCCACACTCTTTTATCAAAACGGCTCATGTTCTCAGCTGAAGCCGTTATTCCTGTTTTTGGAGTGTGCGCTATGACCATTGCCTTGGCTTTCAGGTTGTCAAATATTGTATCTACCTCTGCTTTAAAATACTGCTCGTCTTGTCTTGCCAGTTCTCTGTACCATAAGGGGCCATCGGGTTGGAAAACGATATCAAGATCGATGTTAAGAGTCGTATTTCTTAAACGTGCGTTTTGTATTTTTGAGAGTTCATAGCGGGCCCGGTCATTAATGTCACTTAATTCCCACTCTGAAAACTTTTTGCTTATCCCTCCGTGTACGAAGACAATATCATTTATCATAATAACAACATTG
>CAZSZS010000059.1:0-6242 GCA_964611275.1 uncultured Eubacteriales bacterium | reverse complement strand
GCTGTGGTCCTTCACCGCGAGTGCCCTGTAACGAAGCAGATGCTGTAAGATCGGCTTGCCTATAAGGTAAAAAAATGGCGATTAGAATGAAATTGAATACAAACAAAAACTCCTCAGTTGTTATTTTTATGAAAAGCATGTATGTCCTAGAAAGCAAAACAAAAACGGATCATCACTATTTTTTTATGAATAAGTCAGGTGATTTATCTTTTTGATAAAAAAAAATCTTTCAATATTTGACCGCATTCCTCTGACAGAAGGCCACTTCGTATTTCGGGAATATGATTGGTCCTCTCAAAAGGAAACTCCATGACAGAACGGACCCCTCCTCCTTTGGGATCATCGGCTCCGTATACAAGTCTCCTCAATCTGGACAGAACAACAGCTCCCGTACACATGGGACAAGGTTCCAAAGTGACATAAAGGTCACAGTCATTCAGTCTCCAGTTTCCTTTAACGTGACAGGCTTCTCTTATGGCCAGGATCTCTGCGTGAGCGGTGGGATCATTGAGAGAAACACACTGATTGAATGCCCGGCTCAGGATATTTCCGCCTGATACGATGACCGCTCCTACAGGTACCTCATTTTTTTGCAGGGCTTTTTCAGCTTCTTTTAAAGCCTGGTGCATAAAGTAAAAATCATTTTTTCTCATTATCCAGATTCTACTGATAATAAACTGAAAACACAAACGACCGCTTCCCGAATTTTCCTCCTGTTCCTGACTCCGGAGCTCGATTTTTATATTATATTCCGTTAAACTGTCATTACCAACCTTGGACTATCCGGAGAGTCTGTCATGAGACCTTTTGAATGCATCTTTTGTAAAAAAACATATCCCCCGGATCCTTTCAGCCTTTTCTGCACAAGGTGTAAAGAGCCTTTGTTAGTGGCCTCCCCTGAAACAACCTGTAAAATCCATTCCGCAAGAGAATATCCGCTGGAAAAATATATCGATTTTCTTCCTATAAATGAATTTTCTCCAGAGCTCTCTCTTGGAGAAGGAAGCACTCCCCTTTTGAAATTAAACAGGCTGAGGGATGAATTCAACCTTCCGTATCTATACGCTAAAAACGAAATGCTGAATCCAACGGGCAGTTTTAAAGACAGGGGCACAGTTTTAGCCGTGCAAAGGGCTGTATCAATGGGAATACAACAAATAGGCACGGTATCCACGGGAAATATGGCCGTATCGACCGGAGCATACGGAGCAAGAGCCGGATTAAAGACACTGGTCCTCATCAGTGAAGATGTATCGGATGAAAAACTTTATTCAGCAGGCATACACGGAACCCTTCTGTTCAAAGTTAAAGGAGATTACGGCGCGCTTTTTTATAAAAGCCTGGAAATAGGGAAAAAGAAGAAAATCTACTTTATGAATTCTGTGGACCCTTTCCGTATCGAGGGGTATAAAGTCACTGCTTTTGAGATGTTCGAACAATTCAAAGGAAAAATTCCCACTCATGTTTTCGTGCCGGTGAGCTCCGGAGGACATATCATAGGGCTTATGAAAGCATTCAAAGAATTAAAACAAAGCGGCCTGACCGATACCTATCCGGTTTTTATCGGAATCCAGCCTGAAAAAGCCTCTCCCATAGCCCGGGCTTTTCTTAAAGGGGATCTAAAATATACACGGATAAGAAAAGCGGAATCTCTGGCTCAGTCTATCAATAATCCCGCTCCTCCCGGAGGAAACATTGTCTTGAATATGATCCATAAACTCAATGGAGAGGTCCTTTATGTCACGGATGACGAAATCAGAAAGGCACAGAGGCTTCTGGCTTTATATGAAGGTTTGTTCTGTTTGCCTGCTTCAGCAGCAAGCCTGGCTGGGGTTTTCAGATTAATGAGTGAAAAAAAACTGGTTTCCAGCGACAGGATAGTCCTTATCTTAACCGGTTCGGGAATGAAAAACATAAAGGTTTTAGAGCCATATGAAATGAAGGTCTTCACTACATCTTTGAACAAACTTGACCAAACTGTTTCCTCTGAAGTCATATAAAAATCACAATAGAGCGGTCTTCCTTTATAAACTCATTGAACTATGTTATCATCTTATCAAATAAAAAATGCAGGAGGTATAAATGGCCAATGATTTTCCAACCATGGATTTTAAACTGCCAAAAGTCAATCCTCGTTATGTAAAAATGGGTGTGGCAGCTGTGGTCGTAATCATCCTCATAGCAAGCTCTATGTATCAAATACAGCCGGAAGAGGCCGGCATCGTTCTCCGCTTGGGCAAATTTGTGCGCACCACTGAGCCCGGACTTCATGTGAAGGTGCCCGGTATAGAAAAAATCATTAAAGTCCCTGTCCAAAGACAGCTGAAAATGGAATTCGGATTCAGAACCTCAGAACCTGGAATACGCACACAATACCAAACAACTCAGAGCTCTGAAAAGGAATCTGTCATGCTCACCGGAGATTTGAATGTGGTGGTTACTGAATGGATCGTCCAGTACAGAATTAAAGATCCCTATGAATATCTATTCAAAATAAGAGATGTGGACTACACTTTCCGGTGTATGACCGAAGCTGTAGTCAGAAAAATAGTGGGAGACAATTCTGTGGACGAAGTGATAACGATCGGAAGGGCCCGGATCGCTCTCCAGGCTCAACAAGAACTTCAAGAAATGTGTGACCTTTATGAAATCGGGATAAGAGTCAGCCAGCTTATATTCCAGGATGTGAATCCCCCGGATCCTGTGAAGCCATCTTTTAATGAAGTCAATGAAGCCCTCCAGGAGAAAGAAAGAAAAATTAACGAAGCCTGGTCTGAATACAACCAGATCATTCCCAAAGCAGAAGGAGAAGCAGAACAGACCATCAGAGCTGCTGAAGGATACGCCACAGAAAGGGTGAACAATGCACAGGGAGACTCACAGCGGTTCATTGATGTTTACCGGGAATACTCCCGTGCCCCACTGGTGACCCGTAAAAGGCTTTATCTCGAAGCCATAGAGGCCATACTGCCGAATATCGACACAAAGATAATTTTTGATGAGGCGCAGAAAAACATACTGCCTCTACTCAATTTCGGAAAAAAGGAGACAGAAAAATGAAGAATCAGACAAAATATGCCTTAATAGCTGTAGCCGCTTTTCTTGTCCTCATCATACTGTTCGATGCTCTCTATGTGGTTTCTGAAATGAACCAGGTGATCATCACCCAATTCGGTCAGCCGAAGGGAGATGCCATCACAAAAGCAGGCCTTCATATCAAAATGCCTTTTATTCATAAAGCGAACTATTTTGAAAAAAGATGGCTTGAATGGGATGGAGACGCCAATCAAATTCCCACCAAAGACAAAAAATATATCTGGGTGGATACTTATGCCAGATGGCGGATCGAAGAACCGTTGACTTTTTTCCAGCGCGTCCGGGATGAACGAGGAGCCCAATCAAGGCTGGATGACATCATTGACGGAGAGACCAGAAATATAGTGGCCAGTTATGACTTGATCGAACTGGTTCGTTCCACAAACAGAGAATTTGATATCACGGAGGAACTTGAATTCATTCTGGATAAAGAAGAGATAAGAAAAATCAACACCGGCAGAGAAAAGATCGCTGAAATGATATTAATAAAATCATCGGAAATAACCAAAGAAGTCGGCATTGAACTGAGGGATGTGCGCATCAAAAGAATCAATTATGTGGATGAGGTCCAACAGAAGGTCTTTGACAGAATGATCGCTGAAAGACAGCGCATCGCATCCAAATACCGTTCAGAAGGAGATGGAAGAGCTGCTGAAATCAGCGGACAAAAAGAAAGAGAGCTGAAAAAGATACAATCCGAAGCCTACCGGGAAGCCCAGGAGATTAAGGGCAAAGCCGATGCAGAAGCAACTAAGATCTATGCCCAGGCTTACAACCGCGACCCTGAATTTTACCAGTTCATGAAGACTCTGGAAACCTACCGCAAAATCATGGATCAAAAGACCTGGCTTATACTCTCGACTGAAGCTGAGTTCTTAAAATATCTCAAAAAGACCTCAAAGTAACGAGAGTGAGCAGGACAGACTTATAACAAAATCCGGAACA
This sequence comes from uncultured Eubacteriales bacterium, assembly GCA_964611275.1. Taxonomy (GTDB): domain Bacteria; phylum Acidobacteriota; class Aminicenantia; order Aminicenantales; family Aminicenantaceae; genus WJMT01. Next base: position 2,201 of record CAZSZS010000059.1, on the reverse strand, counting down.
AGAGCGACATCTATCTTGTTCCGGATTTATCATCTTTCAAAAGAAAATTTTTTATTCCTTCCTTATGAGGGAACAGGGCAGAGGCTCCGCCCGTATGCAGGAACAAGACATTATCTCCTTTTTTAAAGCGGCTTTTTTGTATGAGGTCAATAAGAGCAGCCACGGCTTTTCCCGTATATATGGGATCAATGAAAATCCCCTCTGTAACAGCCATAAGCCTTAAGGCTTCAGACACCTCTTTGTTCAGTTCCCCGTAGCCTCCGGCTCTGTAATCATCAAAGACAATGATATCCTCATCCCTAAAATCAGTTTTTAGACCTAAACAATCAACCACATCGTCAGATACTTTCTTGATGTCCTGACTAAAACTATCCCTGTCCTCCGATACACTGATGCCCATTATTCTGGTGCTGTCACCACACAAATGCGCTCCGGCGAGCAACCCTGCCTGGGTTCCTCCTGACCCAGAGGCCAGGACAATATAATCCAGGTCTTCCTTAAAAGACTTCATCTGCTTTCTCAATTCTACATAAGCATCCACATAAGCAACAGCCCCCAGGGGAAGTTTCATAGAACCCCCTGGCATGGAGCCTCCGATAGGGATGATATAGGCTTTATCTCCCCTCTCCACTACCTCATGAAAAACCTCTTCCATGATTTCTTCCACATCGTCTGCTTTGACCACTCTGCCTTTTTGAGCCGACTTTATTCTAATATCAGCATCTAATATGAAATCCAAAAGAAGATTGCCGTCCATTATTTTCTGGGTTTCATAGGTCTCAAAGAGGAGCAAAACAGGCTTTATCCCGTATTTCCTTGCGGCAGCCGCTGTCTGAAGACACCAATTGGACTGAATACTTCCCCATGTGATGATAGCATCCGCCCTTCTGTCTATCACATCCTGAATGATATACTCTAACTTACGGGACTTGTTGCCTCCCAAGGCAAGTCCTGTAAGGTCTTCTCTTTTGATCCATATATTTGGGCCGTTCAAATGCTTTGAAAGCCCAGAGAGCTTCGAGACAGGTGTCGGCCTATAGGTCAATCTCTTTTTCTGAAATCTGTCTATTTTTTCCTCTACGACTCTGACCGGATATGTCATCCCATTCTCCTTTGTCTTGACTTATAAAACATATTAAACGATATTATAAGCGGGAACGCAATATTTAGGGAATAATCGGACATTCCATTTGTATAATATATAGGAGCGAGCATGAAGCAGACACAACAAAATGAGGATTATATGTTAATCGCTAATGCAAAAAAAGGCAGTATGGAAGCGTTCGAGTCCCTGATAAAAAAGTACCAGAAGAGTATTTATTATTTATGCAGAATCATGACCGGAACGCATCAATCAGCTGATGACCTCTCTCAGGAGACATTTGTTAATGCTTATTTTTCTCTATCAAGTTTTAAAGAAGGGATGAATTTTTTCCCCTGGATAAGGAAAATTGCCGTAAACAAAACCTTGAACTATTTGAAGAAAATAAAAAGGGAATTTCCTCTGGACAGCAACACCAGGAAAAATCCCTCGAATCCAGGCCCGCAGGTAAACGACAAACCTTTAGACACACTTCACATGCATGAGTTAAACACAAGACTCAGGGAATCAATACACAACCTTCCAGATGAAATGAAATCCGTTTTTATTCTCAAAGTATTAGAAGACATGAGTTATAAAGAAATTTCAGATACTTTGAATATTCCCCTCGGAACGGTGATGTCTCGCCTTAACCGAGCGCGCCAGAGACTCAAATCCTCATTATCTGAATTCCTAAAAGGGGGGATAAAATGAATCACGATGAAATGAAAAAACTCATAAGCGCTTATCATGACGGAGAGCTTCCTGAAAAAAAGATGGAAGAAGTAAGAAAACACATCGAATCATGTCCGGAATGTCAAAGAGACCTTGAGATGTTTCAGCGTATAGACCGGTTATCCAGTGAAATCCCTGAAGAGGAACCCAACAGCCATTATTGGGAAAAAATGCTCTCCAATATAAGCTCTGAAATCAGTGATAAAAAAAGCATATCACCTTTAAAGGAGGCAAAAATGTATAAAGACTCCTTTTTTAGAAAAGAAAAAAATACGGGCATTAAAGCTGTGGTCTTCCCCTTGACCGTGGCCGCACACGCAATGGTGATATTGATGCTGCTCATCTTCCCTCTTCTTAAACCCGGAGACCTTCCTGAAGTCCAGGT
>CAZSZS010000058.1:0-3028 GCA_964611275.1 uncultured Eubacteriales bacterium | reverse complement strand
CAAAAAAATGCTCATCGCCATTTTTTTATGAATAGGTCAGGATAATCAAGGGAAGGAGGAGTCATGAAAAAAACAAACAGAAGGAATTTTATAAAATTATCAGGAATGGGATTGGCCTCCGCCGCATTATGGGCGAACGGGTGTTCTTCGGAAAAGGCTCAAAAGCAGGGCATACCGGACGGATCCTTGAAACTGGGTATGGCTTCCTATACATTCAGAGAATTCCCTCTGGAAGAGGCAATATCCATGACTAAGAGGCTGGATTTGAGATGGATTTCACTGAAAAGCTTCCATCTTCCTCTTGAAAGCACAGAACAGGAAATAAAGGAAGCAGCAGAGAAGGTGAGAGCTTCGGGACTTGATCTTTACGGGGGCGGCGTCATTTACATGAGCAGTGAGCAGGAGGTGGAGCGAGCCTTTCTCTATGCCCGGGCTGCGGGAATCAAAATCATCATAGGAGTTCCGGGTCATGAACTTTTAGGACTTGTGGAAGAGAAGGTCAAAGAATTTGATATAAAGCTGGCCATCCACAACCATGGTCCCACGGACGAACTCTATCCTACTCCGGGAAGCGCCTATGAGCGGATCAAGGGGTTTGACCGGAGAGTGGGGATTTGTCTTGATATCGGGCATACCCAGCGGGCCGGAGTAGATCCTTCGGGAGCAGCAGAGATGTATAAGGACCGGCTGTTGGATGTTCATATCAAGGATGTGACCCAAGCTGATAAAGACGGCACTACAGTTGAGATGGGCAGGGGTGTGATCGATATTCCCCGATTCCTTAAGACCCTTCTGGCTATCCGTTATCAGGGATGTGTGGCGCTGGAGTTTGAAAAAGACGGGAAAGACCCGTTGCCTGGTGCGGCTGAATCCATAGGTTTTATTAATGGCGTGATATCTGTTATTTGACTTGAGTCCGTTTTGTTATAGAATAACGGAAATCTATTTATAGTCCCTTTGACTGAGGAGGATGCATGAAGAAGATACTCATCCTGGCCGCGATGTTTTCCCTTTTGTTTTCAAATTACTGCGCTCAACAGGAAAATGAAATTTTGTATAAATTTTCGATCTCTCCTGAAAAGCCGGCTCCCGGAGATTCCATTACTGTTTTGTATAATCCCCGGGGAACAGAATTAGCCGCCTCAGATAATATAAGCATGGTCTCGTATTTTTATTCAAAAGGGCTTCCGGAGGCAAAAGAGACGGTCATGCGAAGGAAAAACGGAAGTTGGAATGCATTCCTTCTGATCCCGGAAGAGTCGTGCGGAGCCCTTATCAAATTTCAAGATGACGATGCGATCGATAATAATGAAAAAAAAGGATATGTCATTCATCTCTATGACAAAGAGGGAGAGCCTGTTCCCGGCACTTATGCAGGATTGGCTGAATCCTATGCAGGATGGGCTACTTATTTTTTAGAAATCGAGACCAATGAAAAGGAAGTCAATGATCTTTTTCAAGAAGAATTCACTAATAATCCCGGATTAAAGAAAGATTATTTGCTCTATTACTTCAGGAATCTCTATACAATGGGATCGGCCGGGGGACAGGAGAGGGCTCTTAAAGAGCTGGAGGAAGTTGCTGGGGATTCTGAATTGGATGCGGAACAGCTTTCCACTGTTGTTTCCATATACGAAAATTTGGGTAACAATGAGAAGGCAGAAAAGTATGCCAAAATGATAAGGGAAATGGAGCCTAAGGGGAAATTTGTCCGATCTGAAAGGTTCAGTGAGTTTTACCATACTGAAGATATGGCTGAAAAAATGGCTCTTCTCCAGGGGTTCAAGAAAGATTTTCCTCACAGTGATGACCTTTCGATGTGGCATTCTGTTGTGTGCAGGGCTTTGTTGGAGAAGGGAGAATTTAAAAAAATACAGGACTATATGAAACAAAATCCTGAAGCAGAGACATGGAATCTCTACAACAATGCCGCATCCGGGATGTTACAAAAAAAACAAAACCTTGGGCTGGCCGCAGAATTCGCATCTATAGCTGTGAAGCTGGCAAGAGCTGAGATCAATGACCCGACCGAAGAAAAGGAATCCTATATCACTGAAAAAGAGTGGATGGAAACAAGAGAGGCCTATCTTTCGGCATGCCTTGATACCTACGGCACAGTTCTTTTACAGATGGAAAGAGCCCAGGAAGCCCAGGAGGTTTTAAGGGAGGCGGTTCGCCTTACAGAGAGAGAAAACAGCGAATTCAATGAGCATTATGCCCAGGCTCTGGTTGAAGCGGGTGATTTCAGCGCCGCTTTGAATGAGATGGAGCGGTATCTGGAATCAGGAAAGAGTACATCGAAAATGAATGAGCTTTTTGTGACCGCTTACATCCAACAGGGTGGAAGGAAGGAAGAAGCTGACAAAGTGCTGGGAGAACTGGAAGGGGAAGGAGATGAAAAGTTAAAGGCTGAGATCGAGGAAGAAATGATCGATATGCCGGCTCCGGAGTTTGAACTTAAGGACCTAGATGGCGAAACCATATCTTTGGCTGAGCTCAGAGGTAAGGTTGTGGTTCTGGATTTTTGGGCCACGTGGTGCGGACCGTGTGTCACTTCTTTTCCCGGGATGAAGAAAGTCGTAGAGAAATTTAGGGACGATGATTCTGTTAAGCTTCTGTTTATCGATTCATGGGAGCAGGTGGATGACTGGGCCTCCAATGCGAAGAATTATATCACGGAAAATGAATATCCTTTCCATGTCCTTCTTGATACGGAAAATTATGTCATTGATTCCTATAAAGTATCAGGGATCCCCACCAAATTCTTTATAGACGGACAGGGAAGGATCCGGTACAAAAGCGTGGGTTTTGACGGCGATGCCGAAAAGCTGGTCAGAGAAGTCTCTCTTCTTATAGAGATGCTCAAGTAAGATAGTGTTTATTCCACTTTTCTCAATTTGTCGGGCTTAAGGTGCCATTCCAGATTGTCCGGCGGGGTCACTGACAGCTCTTCAGGCATGGGCAGGGCCCTCAGCTGCGGTGTGAAGTCATAAGGGATGACAGAGGGGCGGGTGGTTCCGCCTCGATT
>CAZSZS010000057.1:0-5727 GCA_964611275.1 uncultured Eubacteriales bacterium | reverse complement strand
GGAGACTGCGCGGCAAAATATGACTTTTTTACAGGAAATTTCTCGAACATAATGCTGGCTTCAACAGCCATGGCCGAAGGAAGGCTGGTGGGCTCAAACCTCTTTGAGATCAAAGTCATGCGCAAATTCATAGGGGTGCTTGGCTCCTTTTCTACAAAAATCGGAGAGACCGCATTTGGCACCAGCGGCCTTACCGAAGAAAAAGCGAAGGAAATGAATATGGACTACATAGTTGGGACCGCGACAACTACTGACCGGCACCCTGGAAAATTACCGGGTGCCTCAAAGCTTTTTCTCAAACTCATATTCTCTCGTTACTCACATACACTCCTGGGAGCCCAGATTTACGGAGGTGATTCGGTAGGTGAAATGGTCAACATGTTCTCAGTGATAATTTTGAATAAAATGACGGATATGGATATAGATAACCTCCAAATAGGCACACACCCGCTGTTATCTGCATCCCCGATTGCATACCCGGCTATTAACGCATCTGTGGACGCTATAAAAAAATGGTATGAATACAGGAAAAAATAAAACCTATACAATGCTGTTTTCCCAGACAAATGAGAACTGACAGGCTTAACGAGAAAACACAGAAGCAGATGAACAAAAAAACAAAATATGGCATTATCATCCTAGCTGTCTTGTTTTTTTCATCTCCTTTGCTGGCTCAAAACCCTCAAGGCAGTGTGCATGTAAACGGAGGACTGTCATGGTTTTTAAAAGAAAATATTGACTCGGGATTTGAGACAGGATTTGGATTTTCCGTTCCTTTGTTTCACAAAAACTCTCTTGTTTTCAACTTCGGATACTGGAAAAGCAGTGTGCATGAAGAGGCAGATGGCCTTTACAGCGGCACCTTAAGCATGGCTCCGTTCCAGGCATCCTTGTACTATCACATTTTAGAGATTAAGGGATTTATTCCTTACGTGTTCGGAGGGGCCGGCATGATTTTCACTCACTTTAAAATGGAGGACTTGGTAACCATACCCGAAGTATCCATTGACCAGAACGTAAATAATGGAGTGAGTTTTCACGCAGGAGCAGGTTCTTATCTAAAAATAAACAAACATTTGGCTCTTTATAGCGAGATCTGTTTTTTATACAGAAAAGCAGAGGGTACGACCACTATCACAGATATGAATAAGGGGATTTCTATTGAAAAATTCCCCCTGAATCTAAACTCCTTCGCTCTCCGATTTGGGATCAGATATTATTTATAATAAATAAACCTAAAAAGGAGGTTTCAATGAAAAAAATACTTATTCTATGGGCCATCTGCCTTGTGTTATCCTCTATTGGCTTGACAGAGGTAGGAGATGTCCTGCAAGTCATAGAAACCCCTGGCCCCTGCCCCACAGGACTTGCATGGGACGGCAGTCACTTATGGATCGCCGATTCCTATGAAGACAAAATCTTTGAAATCGAACCAACAACAGGAAAAGTCATAAAAAGCTTTGATTCTCCCGGCTATAATCCGGAGGGCCTGGCATGGGATGGAAAAGCCCTCTGGCATGTGGACTCAGGAGAAAAATACATGTACAAAATAGATCCTGAAACAGGAACGGCCACAACTGTTTTAGAATCAAACAGTTCCTATCCAAGAGACCTGGCCTGGGACGGCGAGTTTCTCTGGATGACCGATTACAGCCGCGACATCATCCTCAAGGTTTCCCCTGTTGACGGAATGATGGTCCAGAACTTCCCCTCCCCAGCTGGAGAACCGGCAGGCCTGACATTCGACGGGAAGTATCTCTGGGTTACGGACAGAATTGCAGACAGAATCTACCTTGTCAATCCCTCTGACGGGCTCTGCCTTTCCTCCTTCCGGAGCCACGGGCCTTTTCCCTACGGCCTTGCCTGGGCTGAAGACGGGTTCTGGAATGTCGATTATGAAAACAGGGAAATATATAAAATCAAAGTCTTCTGCCAGGATTTCCTGTCTAAATGGGATGAACGCCATATGAACCTCCATTTTATCAAAGAATTTCGAAACTACGGTCCGGGAAATATTAAAACTCTCGACATCTATCTTCCGGTGCCCAGAAGCAGGGATAACCAGGAATTAATGGAGCCCCTCCAGTTCGATCAGGAACCGGATGAAATCATCACTGATAATTGGGGACAAAAAATCGCTCATTTCCACTACGAAAATCTGGAGAAAAATTCCGTTGTAAAACCGGGATGGAGCGTGAAGGCAAGGATTTTCTCTACAGAGTACTTTATATATCCTGACAGAGTAGGAAAGTTACAGGATATTCCCGTAGACATAAGGAAAAAATACACTGCAGACGGAGATAAATACAGAATAAACGACCCTTTCATCCAGAACCTGGCGAACAAGATCGCCGGAGAAGATACAAATCCCTACTGGATAGTGCTTCGCATTTTTGATTATCTGGGAAAAAACTTAAGTTACAACCTCAAACCATTGGGAGGTTGGAATCCCGCGCCTACTGTACTGCAGCGAGGCACAGCATCGTGTTCTGAATATTCCTACTGCATGATCGCCTTATGCCGGGCTTTAGGCGTTCCCATAAGATATGTGGGAGCTGTGAGCCGCAGAGGCGATGACGCAGGTATCGATGATGTATTCCACCGCTGGACAGAAGTCTATCTTCCAAACTATGGATGGATCCCTTTTGATGCAAACAAAGGTGACTCTGCTTCCCCCGGAGGAAAAGTTCTTGGGATAGGAAATGTATCTGCCCGCTATATCATCACAACTGAAAACGGGGGAGGAGACGACTACCTGTGGTTCGGATACAATTACGGCTTAAAATGGACCTCTGAAGGAAAATGCAGAATCGATGAAAAAAGTTACGGGCTGTGGTCGCCCTGGGGAGAAAAAAAACACAATAAATCCTTGAAAGAGGAAAAATAAAATCTCAGGTTTTTACAAAAAAAAGAAGAATACCCGCTGTTATGGTAAGGACAAGAGAAAAATAGAAAGGCACTGCCATTCCAAGGGTCTCCCATAAAATCCCGGCCATAAAAGAAGCGGGCAGAGTGCAGAGACCTGTTATCATCTGAAACACACCCAATCCGCTGGCACGGAATTTTTTAGGAGCAAGTTCGCTTACAAAGGCGGTCTGTACCGGTTCAAGCCCCCCTTTGTGTGCTCCGTATAAAACAAAACAAAGAATAACAGTCAGACGGCTTCTTCCTATAATCAGAAAGACAAGCACTGATGCCCATAAAACAAAAGAGAGAAACAGCACTGGTTTTCTTCCGATTCTATCGGCAAGTTTTCCCATAGGAATGGATAATAGAAATGCCACTGCAGAAAAGATGAGATACAATACCGGAATAAAAGCAGTTTTAAAGCCATATTCTTTCCCATATATCAATAAAAAAGAATAACTGAAAGCACCCAAAGTAAAAATCGAGCTCAATAAAAGAAAAAGTGTATAATTTCTGTCTAAATCTTTTATAGAAATTCCTTTATAAAGCTTTATCTTCCCTGGTTTTTTCTCTTTGATAAACAATACTATCAGTATCACACTGAGGAGAGTCGGGATAGCCGCAAGAAAAAAAAGCATTTTATATCCCAGAAGTTTAAAAAAGACAATGCACAGGATGATCCCACATACAGCGCCTAGATGATCCATGGCGCGAATATAACCAAAACTCTTTCCTCTGTTTTTTTTAACTGAAATATCTGCAACATAGGCATCTCTTGGGACTCCTCTTATTTTCCCGCTCCTATCCAATACCCGAAAAGGGATCAGATGGGTCCATACTGAAGACAAGGCATAGCCTATGCGTGAAAGGGCACCAAACAAATAACCAATCCATATGAAAATCTTCCGTCTCCTTATTCGATCAGAAAGGTACCCGGACAGTGCTTTTGATAAAGAGACAAGAGCATCTCCCAGGCCATCGAGAAATCCCAAAGCTGTCATATTTGCCTTGAGTATCTGGGTTACAAAAAGAGGCCATATGGGATAGATCATGTCCGAACCCATATCGTTCAAAAACGATGCCGCAGCAAAAGTCCGGATGATTTTTTTAGATTGGTTTGGTTTCTCTTCCATCTTTTTTTTAAAACCCGCTTTGTAGCCACATTCTAGTACAAAATTTTCGTGAATACAATTTCCCTCCCGCGGTGACATGTCTCCTCTTCAAAAGTCACAACAGAATTAATTTCCCTTGAATTATCAAAATGAATTGAATATGATTTTCTCATCTGCTGAATTTTAAAGGAGAAAAAAATGAGTTTCCATCTAAAAAGCATGAAAAAATCAAGAATTCTATTTTTTTTGACACTATCTGGATTACTCATGATAGCCAGCTGTACGCAAAATAAAACAGAGGAGTCCATAATGCCGCCAAAAGCAGAAAAGATCCCAAAGGAATTGACCCTCCACGGCGATACGCGGATCGATCCTTACTATTGGTTAAACGAGAGGGACAATCCCAAAGTCATAGAACATCTAAAGGCTGAAAACGCCTACAAAGACGCTGTCATGAAGCACACAGAAGGGCTCCAGGACAAGCTCTATAATGAAATCCTAGGCAGGATAAAAAAGACAGACATGTCGGTTCCCTATTTGGACAACGGGTACTTTTATTATTCCCGCTTTGAAGAAGGAGATGACTATCCTGTCCATGCGAGGAAAAAAGGCACTCTGGAAGCAGAGGAGGAAGTCATGCTGGATGTCCAGGAAATGTCTAAAGGGCATTCCTTCTACAGTGTGGCAGGATTGAGTGTCAGCCAAAACAACGATTATCTGGCTTATGGTGTGGATACAGTCAGCCGAAGGAAATACACCATTCAAATCAAAAATCTCTCTACAGGCGAAACACTCGAAGATGCCATCCCCAACACCACCGGAAGAGCTGTCTGGGCCAATGATAATAAAACCCTCTTCTACACAAAAAAAGACGACACTCTGCGAGCGTTTAAAATATTCAGGCATGTTATGGGTACAGACGCCTCTCAGGATGTTGAGATCTTCCATGAAAAGGACAACACGTTCTCCACAACCATTTATAAAACAAAGTCAGACCGGTTCCTCATCATCGCCTGCTACCAGACCCTGTCAGCAGAGATGCGTTATCTGGATGCCAATAACCCTACAGGCGAATTTAAAATCTTTCAGGAAAGAGAAAAAGACCATGAGTATTCCATATCCCATTATCAAGATAGATTCTATATCGTAACCAACTGGAATGCTAAAAATTTCCGCCTTATGGAGACAGCCATCGATCAAACCGAAAAATCTAACTGGAAAGAAGTGATCCCCCACCGCAGTGAGGTGCTTCTCAACGACATTGATATCTTTAAAGACTATCTTGTCCTGAGTGAAAGAAAGGACGGCCTTCGACAGATAAGGGTTATGAGCCAAACAGACGACAGGGATTATTACATTGATTTCGAAGACAAGGCTTATGTGGCCTATCCTACCAGCAATCTTGAATTTGACAGCGAGGTTCTGCGCTTCTCCTATTCCTCTCTCACCACTCCCCGGTCTGTATACGACTATAACATGAAGACCGGAGAGAGAGCGCTGCTTAAAAGGGAGGAAGTGCTTGGCGAATTCGATCCCAACGACTATCAAAGCGAGCGCTTTATGGTCACAGCACGAGACGGAGCAAAGGTCCCTGTTTCCCTTGTTTACAGAAAGGGGATGGCCATGGACGGCAACAATCCGCTTCTCCTTTATGGCTACGGCTCTTACGGATCCAGTATGGACCCGAGTTTTAGTTCGGTAAATTTGA
>CAZSZS010000056.1:0-14300 GCA_964611275.1 uncultured Eubacteriales bacterium | reverse complement strand
CACAAAGGCTTCGTTGACCAGAATTGACTCTGAATCAGCTGTAAATTCTTTTGAAAAATCCCTTCCTTTGGCTATTTTTATTCCAAATACTTTGAGAAAGGTATGGTCGCCATGAGCTAGGTAATAGTCCATCTTGATGGTCTCTCCATTTTCTTTTTTAAAGGAAGCTCCACCTATGGAGACACCCATGCTCAGGGGGCTGGAATCAGTGACCGTGGCGCTCAATACGCCTGAATATTCGAGAAGGCGGGTTTTCAGCACTTGAGATTTTTTTATGGTCTCGTCTTCGTTAAGGGGAAGGATCACCACATGTTCTCTCTCATACCCCAAATTTTTGTTTTTTATATAATTCAGTTGCTTGGTAATCACAATAGTTCCGATCATAAGGACAACCACTGCTGAAAACTGAAAGATGACCAGAAGGTTTCTGATTTTTTTCCCTCTTATCCATGTTCCGGTCTGTTTTTTTAGAATGGAGGTCGGCTGGAAAGCTGAGAGTACCAATGACGGGTAGATTCCGGAAAAAGCCCCTACAAAAAGCAGGGTGATCAGGATGGAAAGAACCAGAGGCATTTTTTGAACATGTATCAGGCTTAAATCATTTCCCAGAAATCTTGAAAAGACAGGAAACAGAGCCAAAAATATCAGCAGAGCGAAGACCATGGCCAAGCAAGTGAAAACATAGGATTCACCCAGAAACTGTCTGACCAACTGAGCCCTTCCGGCGCCGATTACCTTGCGCATAGAGATTTCCTTGGCTCTGGTTTCAGCCAGGGCCGTGGATATATTCATGGAATTTATTCCTGCAATCATGAGGATCAGAAGCGCTATGGTGCTGAAAAGATAGAGCGTCTGGATACGATTGTTGCTTGCCGTGGCTCCTGATACTTGGGATTTAAGATGAATGTCGGTTATAGGCTGCAGATAAACCGGATCCTCCTGCTTGTATACTTGAGGTCTGGCTTCCCGGATCAGGTTGGCCGCCTTTTGTTCTACTATGGTTTTGGATTGGTTTTGTTGAAGCTCTGCATAAGTGGAGAAAGCGTCGACATCCCATGTTTGGAACCATTCGCTCAGGCTCGGATGAGAGGCCATTGTGGAAGTGGAAACCAGATAATCAAACTGAAGATGCGAGTTTTTAGGAGGATGTTTCACGATTCCCGTGATATTAAGGTCACAGTCCAAAAGACGGCTTTTATAACGAAGATTCTTTCCTACAGGATCCTCAGAACCAAAGATTTTTTGGGCCAGAACATCAGTAAGCACGACTGAATTCGGTGTTTTTAAAGCTTCGGAAGGATGACCGCGCAGCAGTTCGAATGAAAAAAGATCAAGGAAGTTCTCATCTGCAAACAAACCATCCTCTGTGAATGTCTCTGATTCGGTCTGAAAAACCGCGTTTCTTGACCTTTGGATGATCCCGGCATTTTTGACTTCAGGAATATGGTTTATCAGGCTTTCAGATAAAATCGCCGGTGTCGTGATGGAATAGTCCGTAGCCTCCGGATCGCTGCTTCGGATTCCGATGCGAAAAAGCCTGTGTGATTTCTCATGAAACCGGTCGTAGCTCATTTCGAACTGTATCGATGTTAGTATCATGAGAAAACACGCCATACCCATAGACAAACCAGTCACATTGATGAGAGAATGGATTTTCTGCCGCTTGATCTTACGGAGAGCGGTCTTAAGATAATGCCAGAGAAGCGAAGGCATAAAGCGTGGAGCCTGCCAGGGCGGCCTGCCGGAACGGCGTGTGGTCCTCACCTTATAAAACTCACCTCCCAGGACATCAGCCGACGCGAATTCCTTTGAAGCGCGGAGAAAGGCTTGTTCCTCATTCATTCCTTCTTCTGTTAGTTCCTCTATTTCCTCGCGCAGTCCTTCCTCAAGCTCGATGACATGACTTTCCTCCAGTCCCGGATCCTTGAACAAAGATTTTTTCCACTTTTGAATGGCTTTTTCTAAATCAAAATTATTCATGGGTCTCTGCCCCTTTCAGTCCATTATGTTAATCCATGACCTCTGCTGTTTTCCAAAATTTTATGAGTGTGTTGTGGACATTGAACCAGAGCTGTTTTTCTGCACTCAGCTCTTTTTGTCCTAACTCTGTAATGCGGTAAGTCCTCCGCATTCTGCCTTTTTCCGAAAGTTTCCATTGGGATTGGATCAATCCCTCTTTTTCCAGCCTGTGCAGCACAGGATAGAGCAGAGAACTGGGCCATTCCAGTTTTCCGCCTGAAGCGTTACGGACTTTTTTTATGATCTGGTATCCGTAGCTTTCGCCTACTTGAAGGATGGAAAGGATGACCGGCTTATAGGCCGCGGCAATCAGTGTTTTCGATGGCATTTTATATCTCCATAAATCGTATATATAGTATATTGGTATATATAAGATTATCAGTCTTAAGGGAAAGATGTCAAGCCCTGATTTTTGAAAAATGAAAAAGATTGGATTTATGCTTTTTTTATACTATGATAAGCCATATTTGATTTTAAACTGATACCAATGCCGGAGGTAAAACAATGAATGCAAAAAAGAAAATAGGTGTGATTTTCTTTGTTTTTGTTTTTATGAACAGCCTGGTCTTATTGGGGCAGGAGCCTTATAAGAAGCCCACTCAGGAAGTGATTGATATCCTGAAAGCGCCTTCACCCCCCCAGGCGTCTAAGAGCCCGGATGGAAAAAGAGCGCTTTTTTATACCTACGAAACAATGCCGTCCCTAGCATATATGGCACAGCCCTTGCTTCGGTTGGCTGGAACACGGATCACTCCTTTGAATAACTCAAGGCAGCAGACCTATTTTATGACATCCTTGACCATTATGACCATTGACAAAGGCGAGGTCATTCCTGTAATGCTTCCTGAAGATGCCCGGTTCGGTTTTCCCCGCTGGTCAAATGACGGCGCCTGGTTTGCCTTAACGCGCTATCTGGACAATGGAGTGGAGCTCTGGGTAGTGGAGGCAAAAACCGGTATACTGAAAAAACTCACCGGCCCTGCCATAAATGCTGTCCTTGGTTCAGGTTTTACTTGGCTCCCGGACAGCAAACATATTCTGGCTTTCATGGTTCCTGAAGACAGAGGCGAGCCTCCTGAGGAACCTTCAGTGCCCGTAGGGCCTCATATTCAGGAGGTCTCCGGGAAGTATGCCAAAGTATGGACCTATCAGGACCTTCTTGAAACTCCCTATGACGAGGAGCTTTTTACCTATTATGCCACCTCTCAAATAAAGAAGATCGATGTGACTACCGGGGAGTCTGTAAATTTAGGAGAGCCGGCTGTTTATGTTTATGCGGATCCTTCGCCGGACGGCACTCTTCTTCTGGTCCACAGGATCAAGAAGCCTTATTCTTACAGCGTTCCTTACTATTATTTCACTCATAATATAGAAATCTGGGATATGGATGGAAATCTGATCCATATGCTTGCAGAAGTCCCTCTGGCGGATGACGTTCCTATGCGGGGTGTGCCTAAAGGGATACGTTCCGTTGAGTGGCGCGCTCTTCTACCTTCCAGCCTTATCTGGGTGGAAGCTCTGGATGAAGGAGATCCGGATAAAGAAGTCCCTCACCGGGACATCATAATGACCCAATCTTATCCCTTTAAAGAGAAGCCTCAGGAAATCATAAAAGTCACACACCGTTATTCAGGCATCACGTGGTTCGAGAATCCCGGGATGGCTTTTCTTTCTGAATATGACTGGAAGCGCCGCTGGCGGACCACTTATTTGATCGATGTGGATGATCCTTCCAAGGAACCAAAGAAGGTCATCGACCTCAGCATACATGACCGCTATAATGATCCGGGCCGTCCTGTGTATACGGTTACACCCAATGGGGAAAGGGTGGTCCTCCAGGACAAAGACTGGATTTATCTGAGCGGGCAGGGAGCCAATCCCCGGGGAGAACGTCCCTTTCTGGACAGGATGAACCTAAAGACAATGAAAACGGAGCGTGTCTTTCAATCAGGAGAGGACTGCTATGAATCATTTATTGATTTTACAGGGAAATCCAGAGATCGCATCATCACCAGTTCTCAATCCAAAACAGAGCCTCCCAATTATTTTGTTCTCGATCTAAAAAGCGGCAAGCGGCAGGCATTGACTGATTTCAAAGACCCGGCACCTCAGATGACCGGAATGATAAAAAAGCTTGTTAAATACAAAAGAGACGATGGAGTGGACCTCAGCGGCACTCTTTACCTGCCTCCTGATTATAAAAAAGGACAGCGTCTTCCCCTAGTGTTTTGGGCGTATCCACTGGAATACAGCGACCCGAGTGTGGCCGGCCAGGTAAGGAGCTCTCCAAACCGGTTCACTTTTTTCCGCGGTACGTCACAGCTTTTCTTTGTGACACAGGGTTATGCTGTTCTGGACGGAGCCCAGCTTCCCATTGTGGGAGATCCTGAAACAATGAATGATACTTTCATTGAGCAGATCGTGAGCGGAGCCAAGGCAGCCATTGATTATCTGGATGCCGAGGGTATTATTGATCCTGAACGGGTCGGAGTCGGGGGACACAGCTACGGCGCCTTTATGACAGCTAATTTACTTGCCCATTGTGACCTTTTTGCCGCTGGGATTGCCCGGAGTGGAGCTTATAACCGGACTTTGACGCCTTTCGGATTTCAGAGCGAACGGAGGACCCTATGGGAGGCGCCGGAGATATACTTCAAAATATCACCGTTTATGCATGCGGATACCATAAATGAGCCTATTTTGCTCATCCATGGTGAAAAGGACAACAATTCCGGGACGTTTCCCATCCAGTCGCAGCGTTTGTTCCATGCGCTGAAAGGCCATGGAGCCACGGTACGGCTGGTGATGCTGCCTCACGAAAGCCACGGCTACAGAGCTGAAGAATCTGTCTTCCATGTTCTGGCTGAGATGTTCGAGTGGTTCGACAAATACGTTAAGAACAAATAAGCAGAAACAAAAAAAGAGTTTTCCCTACTAATTAATACTTAAAAAAAGAAGGGGTGTTCTCTATCGTAATATATTGAATAGCGTTAATAATTTAATGATAATCAATAAAAAATACTTGACAAACGATAAATCATCGCTTATATTATAAAAAAAATAATGGAGTGATGAATGAAAGAAAACAAAAAAAAAGAGCCCTCTTCATATGTCGGAGCTTTTTCTCTCATGGTCGATATTATCTGGATCATTGTCGTTGTAGGCCTGGTCCTGACCCTTGTGATAGGGTTTGTGATGATCGCTCAATCGGGGGAAGATAAAAGCATTATGAGTCGAATAGGGATTTCTCTGTCCGGGTTTTTAAACTCAGCTGTTTTTGTACTGATCATCTTTTATCTCAGGAAAATACTCCGCTCAATCAAGGCAAAGTCTCCCTTTGAAACGGCCAATGTTCAGCGTATCAAAAAAATCGCTTATGCTGTCTTTGTTCTTATACCCATTGATATCCTGGGTAAAATTCTGATACAAGGATTTGATGCTATCTTCAGTTCTGGCTATTTTATTGGTTTGATCTGGGATGGATTGTTCAAACTGCTGTTAATAGGATTGGGAATTCTGGTCATCGCCAAAGTGTTTAAATCAGGATTAGAGCTCCAGCAAGAAAAAAATCTTACTATATAAGCGGTGTGTAATGTCTATTCAAATAAACTTGGACCTAATGTTGGTTAAAAGGAAAATGACCTTAACAGAGCTCTCGGAGAAAGTCGGGATAACGGTTCAGAATCTGTCCATTCTCAAGCAGGGGCATGCCCGGGCTATCCGGTTTTCCACACTGGATGCCATTTGTAATGCTCTGGATTGCCAGCCCGGAGATATTCTCTCATATAACTCTTCGCAAAAATGAGGACCCGAATTTAAAAAAGATGAATCAAAGATAAGTGATTAAGCGGCGTGTCTCCGCCTGCAGCGTAAGTGGTTCCCCTCAGGGGGATGGGTGGAGGGAGGACGGAGATATACTGCGGAATGATCACTTATTCTGCTTGGCTGGTACTCATTATTGTGATGAACTTCTCATATCAACAGAATCCGGAGGATTGAATGTTGAGTCTCAGAGAGCTTGAGATTATTGGACAGGAACCCAGATTTCAGTTTTGAGTTCTTCCGGGGCGACTTCTTCTGGATTATCCAAGAAACGCTCCATTACAGGGCCGGCTTGGGTTAAGCCTTTATCCCCCATGAATATGAAGATATCTGCATACATATTGGCTGTTTCTTCATAAGGCCCTACATGCATGGCTTTGACCACCCTGGTGAATTCCCATTTTTTCAGCATCAAAGGCTCTTGCACTTCAGTTCCTTCGGCAACTTGAAAGCCCACTTCCCAGGACAGTTCTTCCACAGGAGTGACTTCTGGATCATCATAATAGATGCCGATCATGGGACCCGCAGGAACAACACTTTGCTCCTGAACGGCGGCCATAAGATTATTAACAGCTTCCTCAAAATTTGCGTAGCTGCCTGTTACGGGAAGGTAAACATAGTCAAAAGCCTGTATTTCCTCTATAGAGATAGCTTCCTCTGCTGTCTCTTCGGCTTTTTCAACAACTTCTGCCGACTCTTCTTCAGCCTTTTTCTGGCATCCGAAAACCAATAGCAGAATCCCTATCAAACAAATGACTTTTATGGACTTCATTGATCCCTCCTCATTTATTTATTTGATTTAATCATTCTGATAACATAGAAGAGGCTGAACAGTCAAGTCCCCCCAGTCAAGAAAGATAACTATTATTTAGAGGATGGTCTCTTTGTCATTTTTAGTTTTTCATGATGAAAAAAACATAGCCGTAGTAATCGCCGAACTTTTCATAGGCTTCAATCTCTTTTACAACATAATCAATGATTTCTTGCGCTTTCTTGCTGTCTTTGTATTTCTTTTTCATTTTGATGGTGATGTGTTTTAAAGCCGAGTAGAATTCATCCCAGGCATCCTTGGGCATGATGAAATGATGAACGAGCTCATATCCTGCGTCCTTTATGATGTTGATATTACCGGTGATATCAGTAATAGCCGGGTATTCTTTTTCCCAGTAGGTAACAGCTTCCCTGGGTGGATTTGCTTTTGTCCATGCCACTTCTGTGACGGCCATGAACCCTCCCGGGTGTAAAAGTTTTTTAAATTCTCTCAATCCCTTGTCAAAACCTATAACAAAAATGGCGCCTTCACTCCAGATGAGGTCGAATTTTTGTTTTAAAGCAAGTTTGTTCATATCGCTCTGTAAAGTCTGGATTTTTTTTTGAAAGCCTGATTTTTTTGCCTTTTTTCTCAGTTCCATAAGAAAAGGGCCATAATTGTCCACAGCTGTGATGAGGCCGTCTGTGTTTTCTGCTAGAGAGAGGGTTTGGGCGCCTGTACCGCATCCGATATCAAGGATCTGAGGTGCATCAGGGGTTGCGCAAAAAGAGAGCGCTCTTTTTGTGTATTCTGACTTTCCAGGGCCCTGCCTGGGCATTTGTTTGAACATCTCATAAAAAATCTCATTTAGCATCGTCATAACTTCTTTTTTTCAGGATGTTATTAAGTCAGGCCTTATAAAGCCCAATGCATCTTTTATTTGTTCCTCAGTCGGCGATATCCCCAGGAAATCTATTATCTTCTGGATGGTCTTCTCTGAGTCTTCCAGAAGCTCGATGAGTTTAAGGTCAAGGTGTCTTTTCCCGTTAAGGAAATCGTCTATTCTTCTGTAACCATCTTTTGCGATTTCTTCGTAAAGGGATTCATGCGTGAAGATAAAGCCAGCTGTTAGAAAGACCTTAATGAATCGTGTTATGATTTCAAGCTTTTCGATTGGGGAAAAGTAGAGGAATTCATGTCTTATTTCGGGAAGCCAGTTTTTGAATTTTGCGGCTCTTTTTAGAGAATTAGCAATACTTTTAGAATCGCGTTTCAAACTGATATAGTAGGGGTTTTTGAGATGATGATGGAAATAAGGGAGGGTGTATATCATAGTGGGATTTTTAAAGCCCCAGAGCTCCCTTTCGTTTTTTCGAATGATTTCTATGATCCGGTCTTCATAGTCCCTGACCGCTTTTTCTACGAGACCATCGCTGTCGTCAAGCCTTCGTGCCTGGTTTAAGAGTCTTTTTGACTTGAAGAGCATGTTTTCATTAAATCCGATAAAATCTTGGTTTTCATAACAGCCGTATTTGTTCAGATGTCTGCCAATTTTCATATGGTCTTCTTTCCCCATCCAAATCCCCAAACGGTAAAGGACTCCGGAAAGAAGAGAAGAGCCGCTCCTAGGCATGGAAAGTATGACGACTGTTTTCATAATTATTGTATTATGATGAGTTATGTTTAAAAATTGTAAATAGTATTGAGAATCAACTATACATTCTCAAAAATGATTAATCAAGAAATAAAAAATTTGCTTTTTAATAGAGAAGGGATTAAATTAAACAATTAATTATGAGTGCCAATCATCAATAGAAAATGACACATGGATAGTCCAGAAAATACAATCACTGAAAAGGGGAGATAACATGGAGCTCGCTTTTTTGGATATTGGCTTATTCCTTCTCTTTTTTGCCGTGGCTGTCGGAGTCAGTCTTTATAAGAGCCGGAAAAGAAAGACCGGAGAGGATTTTTTCCTGGCAAGCCGCGGGCTGCTCTGGCCTTTCATAGGTCTTTCTCTGATAGCTGCCAATATATCCACGGAACATTTTGTGGGAATGTCCGGACAGGGTGCTGGCATTGCAGGAATGGCGGTTGCCAGTTATGAGTGGATGGCTGCCATCTGCATTGTTATTGTGGGGATGTTCTTTCTCCCGAAATTTCTTAAGAGCGGTATTTTCACCATACCTGAATATTTGGAATATCGTTATAATTCAGCAGCCAGGGGACTTATGGCCTTTTACACTATGCTGATTTATATTTTTGTCACCATTTCTGCGGTCATCTATTCAGGCGGTTTGACTCTTCATACTATTTTCGGCCTTAAAATGACGCATGCTGTCTGGCTTATCGGAGGGATTGCGGCACTTTACACTACATGGGGAGGGCTGAAAGCCGTAGCCTGGGCTGACCTTTTTCAGGGGACAGCTCTTATAGTGGGAGGCGCTATCACTCTTTTTCTTGGTCTACGTGCAGTGGGAGGCCTCGGGAATTTTTTGGAAACCAATGCTGATAAGCTCCATATGATTCTTCCGAAGGATCATTCGGTACTTCCCTGGACAGCCCTGGTTATTGGTTTGTGGATCCCCAATTTTTACTACTGGGGTCTTAATCAATACATATGCCAGAGGACACTTGCAGCTAAGAATCTGAGGCAGGGCCAGCTCGGGGTCATCTTTGCGGCCGGCCTTAAACTAATCATTCCTTTTATCATCATATTTCCAGGGATAATGGCTTATCAGTTATATACGAATCAGCTAACAGCCCCTGGCGCCACTACAGATGCTGCTTACCCTCTGCTCATAAGAAATCTGATTCCCACAGGGGTGAGAGGGTTTATTTTTGCGGCTATTGCCGGAGCCGTGATCAGCTCTCTCGCATCCATGCTGAACTCAGCCTCCACAATTTTTACCATGGATCTTTTCAAGCGGCATTGGAAAAAAGATGCTTCGGAAAAGACGGTTATCCGAACAGGGAGAGTCATGACTGTGCTTTTTGTGGTCATAGGCTGTTTGATCGCTCCGGCCCTTGATCATCCAAGTCTTCAGGGAATTTTTACTTATATCCAGGAATTTCAGGGCTTTATTTCACCGGGCGTACTGGCGGCATTCGCTTTTGGGCTGATTTTCAAACGAGCCCCTGAGTCCGCCGGCGTCTGGGCTTTGATTTTAAATCCAATCGTCTATGCCGTTCTCTTGGTATTCTTCGGTAATGTGCCGTTGTTCAATAATTTAGGTTTGACTGTCGGATCCATTGCTTTTCTCAATAGAATGGCTATCACTTTTATCATCATTATAGCTGTTATGACTGTGCTGACTCTTAAAAAGCCGTTGAAAAAGCCCAAAGTAATGCCGGTCCGTAAGGAATTTGATATGAAGCCCACGCCTTCGGTGTTGTGGCTTGGATTGGGTGTCATCGCGGTCACCATTGTTTTGTATGTCCTGTTCTGGTAAAGAAACGAGAGAGAAATACAGAAGGACTATAAGTGTTTTATTTTATAAAGATACACTAACTGAGGAAGGAATAAATGAAGCGCAGTGAATTTATGGAGAAACTAACAGAGGAATATTCCTCGAAAAACAGGAAATCAGGACTGATTTATACATCGGCTTCCCATTATCAAATCAGAGGGGGAAGTCATAGTCTCAGGCTTTTCCCTCCGTTCCCCATTTATCCGGTCAAATGCAAGGGGTCGAAGATCTGGGATGAAGACGGAAATGTTTATATTGATTTCTGGCAGGGCCATTTCGCAAATATTCTTGGACACAATCCAGATATTGTGGTCGATAGATTAAGGGACTATTTCAATAAAGGCCAGGGACTTGAAACCGGTTTCCCCGAACAAGCTCAGAGAAAACTGGCCGAGCTCATTCTGAACAGAACAAAAGCGGATAAGATCAGGTTTACGACCAGCGGTACATTAGCTTCCATGTATGCGGTAATGATGGCCAAAGCCTACACAAAGAGAGAAAAAGTACTGAAAGTGGGCGGGGGGTGGCATGGGGCGCATCCGTATGCATTAAAGGGGATTTCTTCTTACAAGGGTGGGCTGAATCAGATAGAATCCGCAGGTCTTCCGCCTTCGGCTGATTCCATGATATTAGTGACCCGTTTTAATGATATACCTGACCTTGAAAGTATGTTTAAAAGATATGGAGAACGGATCGCATGCTTTATCATAGAACCGTTCATAGGGGCAGGAGGTTTTATATTTTCTTCCAAAAGTTATCTTCAGAGAGCCAGGGACTTGACCAAAAAATACGGTGCTGTTTTGATCTTTGATGAGGTCGTATCAGGATTCAGGTTCCATGCGGGCCCGGTCCAGAACCTATATGGAATAAAGCCTGAATTAACGATATTCGGGAAAGCCATCGGTGGAGGGATGCCGGTCAGTGCGGTGGCAGGAGATGAGGCGATTCTGTCTCTATGCAGCCCGGATGCCGGAAAAGAGAATCGGGTCAAATTCGAAGGAGGGACTTTTTCCGGTCATCCCGCCTCCATGCTGGCCGGTGCTACATATATCGAGCATCTTATGGCTCATGAGTCTGAGATATATCCTCAAATTGGCAGACTCGGAGCAAAAGTCAGGAAGATCGTTGAGGATATCTTTTCCACTTATGGATTCAATGTGAAATGCACGGGGGAGGGTGAAGGAATTGCGGATAACAGTTCTCTTATCGGGGTTCAGTTTCTGCGCAAAAAAATAGACAAGGTGACTTCTCCGGAGCAGGTTTGGAATCCTGAAGTAAGTGATGTGGAATTGAGGGAGAAGGCCTTTAAGTTAGCTATGATAGTGGAAGGATTCCATACATTCCATGGGTTCGGAGCTCTTTCCGTGTCTCATCAAGAAAAGGAGATACAAGCGTCTCTGGATGCTGTTGAAAGAATTGCCCGGAAGTGGAGAGAGTGTCATGTTCAGGATTTGTTATAAATAACAGGATAATGGAAGGATCTTAGATATGGGTAAGATAGGTGTCATAATCTTTGGCTGCGGTGTTATGGGAAGGAAAATAGCCCATACAGTGTACAGCAAGAAAAGCTTTGAGATAAAAGGGGCTGTTGATACTGACCCTGATCTAGCGGGGAAAGATCTGGGCGAGCTTTTTCCTGATAAAAAAAAGATAGGCATAATAATTGAAAAAGATGCGGAAAAAGTCCTGTCAGATAAAAAGGCTCAGGCTGCTGTGGTTGCCACTACATCATACCTCAAAGATGTGGCTTCTCAGATATTCCTCTGTATGGAGGCAGGATTAAATGTGATCTCTACCTGTGAGGAGCTTTCATTTCCCTGGCACAGCGAACCTGAGATAGCAGCTCAAATTGACAAGCTGGCAAAGAAAAAAGGTGTGACGGTTACAGGCACAGGAATCAATCCTGGATTTCTTATGGATACGCTTCCTCTTGTTTTAACAGCACCGTGTTTGGAAGTCAGCCGGGTCAGGGTGATTAGAATGATGGATTCCTCAAAACGAAGGATTCCTTTTCAGAAAAAAGTGGGGACCGGTTTAACCCGGAAGGAATTCCATGAAAAAATAGAGAAAAAAGAAATAACCGGTCATGTAGGCTTGCTGGAATCCATATTTATGATAGCCGAGGGATTAGGCTGGGATCTGGATGAAGCTGTGGAAGCCCCTCCCATCCCTGTTTTGGGTGAAAGTAATGTGGACACAGGATTAGAAACAATCAAATCTGGAAAAGTTATAGGATTGTCCAGTACTGCTTTCGGAAGGATCAAGGGGAGAGAAGTCATTACATTGGAGTTTAATGCCCATGCTGCCGTTGATGATGAATATGATGAGATATTTATAACAGGAGTACCTGATATTCATCAGAAAATCATAGGAGGTATCCATGGCGATATCGGAACGGTCGCTGTGGCCGTCAATTCCATTCCAAAAGTCTTTCAGGCTTCTTCCGGATTGAAAGCCATGAAAGATATTCCTCCCTGCGCAGCCATCTCCTAGCCTGGTCATTCATAAAAGCTGCCGATAACATAATAGCAATTATGCCTGTTCTATACATTTTTACAGTTCTTTAAGAAACCCTTTGAGACTGTTCCGTTTTTTAATGATTATACTTTTTTTATTATTATCGGCAGCTTTTACCTTACAGGCGAGCCGATCTCACACATCTGCTTTGTTGCAGGGCATTTGCGGTGAAGGACCGCAGCTTCATACCCTGCGCCTCGCATCTGCAGTGATCTCGACTCGTGAATGGTCCAGTCTCCTAGCCTGGTCATTCATGTTAAAAGGAACTAAGACCGGAATTTTATGATTTTATAAATTCCCAGGGTTAAAAGAGGGATGATAAATACAGCGAAAAATCCCCAGCTTATGGTTCCGTACCCTTTAGCGATCAGATTGATCAAGCCGAAGCTTGAGACACCTATACTTATGATAATCAATCCGGAGGCAATCATTGGCCGCATCCAGCGGGGAAGCTGTTTTCCCCGGAGAATAAGGGAAGCCTGGATTCGCTCGTTGACAGCATGGATAAATCCGGTGCCTGTTTCTATGAGCGTTCCGAAGAGAACGACTTGAAAGAGGATCATAAAAAGAGGAGCGTTGATCTGTTTGAGGACATAGAGTGCAGGAATAGGTTCAGGCAAAATGTCCGGGTAGTGCCCCAGTACGGCCATATAAAAAAGAAATCCCGGAATGATCCCGATGAGACCGCCCATAAGCCCTGCTGAAAGGGCTTGCCTTCTTGTTTTAATGTGAGTCAGACAGAAAAAAACAGCAGGTATGATACCCATATTATAAAGCGCGTATTTAAAACCTCCCAGCATCCATGAAGGTTTGATTAAAGAGGAACAAAGATTCTTTTGGATTTCAGGACCGAATTTCAAAAAGCTAATGACCAAAAAAGCTCCGTAGGTCAGATACAGGAGAAGAGACCAAGAGGAGAGGAAATTTTCTATCAGATCCCTGCCTTTAAAAGTGAGGAATCCAACAGCCGCGAGCATGAGGCATACGCCTAACATATAAGGAAGGCCGAAATTATCTTTGAGGATGACACCGGCTGCGGACCCGATGACCGCGAGCACAAGAAACAACATGATAAGATAAAGGATCTCAAAAACAGGCCAGGCCGGCCCCAAAAGTTTTTTAAAAAAGGTTCTGTAGTCATAGGCTTTGAATTTACGGGAGAATTCAAACGTAACAGCAAGGATGATCGACCAGATGAGCGTAGTAACAAGAAACATTCCCAGCAGTCCGCCCAGAGGTCCGTATTTGAGGAAATATTCAATCAGTTCCCTCCCTGTTCCATAGCCTCCGGCAATGACCACGGATTGGAACACAAATCCGGGAAGTAAGAATTTTTTAAATACAGGCGAACCAATGAATTTCATTTCATTTGCCCAGGAGTTTTCTTAGTTGTTTGGTTTCTTGTGCTTATGCCTCTTTCTCTTCCTTTATCTTCAGGAGTTCATAGGTTTTTAGCAGAGATAAATCCGCCTCAGAGAGAAGCTTCTTGAAGTTCTTGATATCTTCTTGAAAGAAGGGATTGAACTTTTCAAGGAATTCATTGAGCTTTGTTACTGCTTTTTCATATTTGACTTGAGATGCCTGGGTGATGGGCCGGTATCCTGCTCCCATGATTCCCCAAACCGCACTCATGACCTGTCTACTGAGTCCGGCTGAACGGTCAGCGATGCCTTGTTTTGCGGGAGTGGGATCTAGAATTTCTAAAAGCTCTTTGAGTTTTT
>CAZSZS010000055.1:0-23739 GCA_964611275.1 uncultured Eubacteriales bacterium | reverse complement strand
GACACATGTCATGGCGAGGAACAGAGCGACGAAGCCATCTCAACCGCTAACGAAGCACATTGGGATTGCTCGCTTCACTCGCAACGATATTTTATTTGGAAAAAGGTCATCGGATTGCCGCACTCCCTAACGGTCGTTCGCAATGACGCAGCAATCTCGATTTGTTCATCAGACAGGATAGATATTCGTTTTAATTTTCTTTTGCATGATAATTAACGGCCGGTGCCGGCGTCTTTCTGAATAGAAGCCAATGCTGTTTAAGATCGCCGGTTCAGCTCTTTACGGAGTGGAAGCTTATTTAGTGGAAGTGGAGGTCGATATTGCTTTCGGAGTGCCTGATTTTGTTACGGTCGGGCTTCCGGATAAGACAGTCAGAGAAAGCAGAGAAAGGGTAAAAACAGCTCTAAAAAACTGCGGATACCCCATAACGAGGCGGAAAATCATTATCAATCTGGCTCCGGCTGACAGAAAAAAAGAAGGTTCGGCGTTTGACCTTCCCATAGCTCTGGGGCTTCTGGCTCATCTGGAAGTTTTTCCCAGCAGCAGCCTTAAGGACTTTTTATTTTCCGGGGAACTGGCCCTTGACGGCCGGATCAAACCGGTCCCGGGAGTGCTTCCAACAGCAGTGCTTGCAAAGAAAAATGCCTTTAGAGGTATAGTCATACCCAGAGTGAACGAGAAGGAGGCTGCATTGGTAAAGGGGCTGGATATATATGCTTTAGATGATATCCATGAAGTGATCAGCCTCCTCAACGGGTCAACGGATATTGAACCGTCGCGTTTTGACCTTAAGGACCTTCTTGAAAATGAAGATATGAATTTTGACTTCAGAGATATAAAAGGCCAGGAACACTGCAAACGGGCTCTGGAAGTGGCCGCAGCCGGAGGCCACAATGTTTTGATGATCGGACCGCCGGGGGCGGGAAAGACCATGATGGCCAGGCGCCTGCCCACAATAATGCCTCCCATGACCTTTGATGAGATCGTAGAGACCACGCAAATCTACAGTGTTGCAGGGCTTTTGGGAGACAGGGGAGCTGTTGTTCACAGGCCCTTCCGGTCTCCTCATCATACTACATCAGATGCCGGTTTGATCGGCGGGGGGGTGATTCCCAGGCCGGGGGATGTGAGTCTGGCCCATCATGGCGTGCTGTTCCTGGATGAGCTTCCGGAATTCAGAAAAAAAGTCCTGGAAAGCCTCAGGCAGCCCATGGAGGACGGCAGAGTCACCATTTCCAGGGCGTCCATGACCGTGACCTATCCTTCTTCTTTTATGATGGTCGCCTCTATGAATCCGTGCGAGGATTCACACTGTTTTTTGCCCGATTCAGGATATGAATGTACGGATAATCAGAGAAACAGATACTATTCAAAAATCTCCGGTCCTCTTCTTGACCGGATCGATATCCATTTGGAAGTGCCAAAGGTCGAATACAAGGATATCTCTTCAAAGGAAGGAGGGGAAGCGTCCGGGATTATTAGAGAAAGGGTCATCAAAGCCAGAAGCAGCCAGCTCAAGCGCTTTAGAGACCGGAAAATTTTTTGCAATGCAGAGATGGGGGTGAAAGAGCTGAAGTGTTTTTGCAGGCCGGATAAGCAAGGGGAGGAGCTTCTGCATATGGCTGTCGATAAACTGGGATTCAGTGCGAGAGCCTATGACAGGGTTTTGAAGGTCGCCAGGACCATTGCTGATCTGGAGGAGGCGGAGGGGCTCAGTGCGGCTCATATATCAGAGGCCATTCAGTATAGGATGTGGGACAAATACTTTAAATGAATCCTGACATTCATAAAATATGTATGCATCTCCATACAAATTTATCATGATCAATGCTTTTGACAAGAATATGCCTATAAGAGACATGATTATGACTTTTATTCCTGTTGCGACTTTAATTTTATTGCATACATATTTTACCTTTTAGGCGAGCCGATCTCACGGCATCTGCATTGTTGCAGGGCATTCGCGGTGAAGGACCACAGCTTCATACCCTGCGCCTCGCATCTGCAGTAACCTCGGCTCGTGAATGACCAGGATTGATATTAAATTATGTCGAAATTCGGGTGAGGCTTGTGTATAATGATGAGGATCGATTTATACTTAGAGGAGGGAAGAATGGAATTAAACCATAAAAACCACTTCAACCGAAGGGATTTCATGTTCTCTGCTTCTGGTATCCTGGCTGCTGCCTGTTTCGGAAACAGAGCAGGTCTGTACACTCCTTTTATCCAGGAAAAGGAATTACCCTTGGAGCTCAGTGAAGAAGAGTCAAAGATAGTGGAGAGATCTTCCATGGCCAAGGAGCTTGTGAATTATTTCGGCAAAGGATATTCCTGTGCTGAATCCGTGTTGATGGTTTCTTTGAAGCATCTCGAGCTTCCGGAAGACTCTGTTTGGGCGGCCTGCGGTTTTGGAGGAGGAATGGGAAAGAGAGATTTGTGCGGACTGCTGACAGGGGGCTTCATGGGTTTGGGATTTGCTTCCGGAACGACCCAGAAAGACAAAAGCGAGGCCAAAAGATTGTGCGGAGTAGCGGTTAATAAATACTGGGAATGGTGGCAGTCCAAGGCTCCTCTGAAGTGCCAGGACATAAGACCTGTCGGGACCAGCTCAAAAGTGTGCGTTCGGCTCGGGAAGCTGGCTGCGGCTGAGGCCGAGCTCTTGATTGAGGAGATGAAGGGAAAATGAAAAAAGGATTTGTACTTTTAGGTATAAGTATGCTGTTCGTTTTAATGATTCATACCGCCAGCGCGGTTTCAGGGCAGCAGGAAAAAAGCCCTGATCTTGAGGGAGAGGGATTCATCACACTCTTCAATAATGAGGATCTTGACGGATGGCGCAAGCTGACAGAATACAGCGGGGACTGGGGTCAGTGGACCGTTGAGGACGGAGTTCTGGTGGGGACCCAGTATCCGGAGGGAAAAGGAGGGCTTCTGGTTACGGAAAAGAAGTATAAAGATTTTATTCTTTATGCGGAAGTCAAAGCTGATTACCCTGTGGATTCCGGTCTTTTTTTGCGTGTCCAGCCCAGTGTTCTTTCGTATCAGATAACCATAGATTACAGGCCTGACGGGGAAGTGGGGGCTGTTTACTGCCCTCTGGGAGGAGATTTTTTGCTCCATAATCCTGAAGTCAAAGAGCAGTGGAAAAAAGATGACTTTAATCAGATCCTTGTCAGCATCAAAGGCCAGCCTCCTCTTATCAATGTGAGCCTGAACGGAAAAGAAGTGGTTGCGTTTAAGGATGAGATGAAGGACGGGAAATACAGGGTCCCTGAGGAGGGATTCATAGGAGTTCAGGTGCATCCCGGGGAAAGTTGGGGTCAGGGGAATCGCATTTATTTCAGAAAGATCATGGTAAAACCCATCGATGAGATTGCCACGCTCCCTAATGGTCGCTCGCAATGACACTTTTGGATTTCCGCTCTTCCTTGATGTCATTGCGAGGAACGAAGTGACGAAGCAATCTCATCATGATGAGGATTCAAATTGTATGATGCCGTCTTTCACCACCCATTTCCCGTTTTTGATGACGTGTTTTACGGGGTTGATGCCGAAGTGATACACAAGGTAGGGGTAATTCGGAGCATCGCACAGAATAAGATCGGTTTTTTTTCCTGCCTCAAGGCTTCCTATCTCCTTGTGGCGGTCGATCGCATAGGCTGCATTAAGGGTCACGGCGTTTATGGATTCTTCGATGCTCATATTCATGGTGTAAACGCCTAACTGCATGATAAAAAAGAGTGATTCGGTCATGGAGCTTCCCGGGTTGAAATCCGTGGCCAGAGCTACGGCTGCTCCTGACTGAATGAGTCTCCGGGCAGGCGCCCGTTTGTTCTGCATAAGGAAGAACGGGACACCAGGGAGCAGAACGGCTGCTGTAGAGCTGTTAGAAATCCTTTGGATGCCGTCCTCATCTATGGCGATGAGATGTTCGGCGGACACAGCTTTTTCTTCAGCAGCCAGTTGGGCGCCTCCCTGAGATGCAAATTCGTCAGCATGAATTTTGATTTTAAAACCTGCTTTTTTTCCGGCCCGGATCAAGGCTCTTGACTCATCAATGGAGTAAACGCCTTGTTCGCAGAAAATATCGAAAAACTCTGCCAGGTTTTTTTCCCTGACGGCCGGTATGATTTTTTGAGTGAGGAGTTTTATATACGCATTCTTTTTGTTCTTATACTCCTTCGGCACTTCGTGGGCACCCATGAACGTGGAAATGATATCCACGGGATGTGACCGGTCAGATTGTTTTAACGCTTCGAGCTGTTTTATCTCATCCTTAAGGTTGAGCCCGTATCCGCTTTTTGCTTCAACGGTCGTTGTGCCGTGAAGGAGCATGGTATTGAGTCTTTTGTGGCAAAGAGATACGATCTCTTTTTTAGAAGCCTTCCTTGTTTTTTCAACTGAACTCTGTATGCCCATACCTTTTTCCGCCAGTTCGAGATAGGTATGGCCCTGGAGCCGCATAAGGAATTCTTGTTCCCGGCTCCCGGCAAAGGGAAGGTGAGTGTGGGAGTCGACAAGGCCCGGAAGGCAGGTGAGGCCTCTGCCGTCTATCTTAAGGCATCCGGATGTTTCAGTGACCTGGCTCCTTAATTCATTTTCCCGGCCTACAAAGACGATCTTTCCGTTCTTTGAGGCAAGGCTGCCTTTTTCGATCACGCCCAGTTCTTGGAGGTCTTTTTTCCTTTTAGGCGCGGCGCCACTGCACGTAAGGAGCTGTTCGCATCCGGAAACAATAAGATCAGCTGATATCATGGGAGGATCTTCCTGCGGATCTCTCTTTGTTTTTTCTTATAAAAGAAGGAGTGTCGTATGAATCCCATCTTTTTTCCCAGCTTGTTTGCGGGTTTTCATCTATGACACGGTTTCCTCTGGGCCTGAACACATACGGAGGTGTTTCTTGATGGACCTCAAATGCAGGCGGAGTATCTTTAGCAGGATGGGAGATCAGTTCCTGCGGTTCTATGTATTCCTGGTCTGGTTTTGCGTCAAATCCGGTTGCGATCACCGTAACCTTAACGGTCTCCTTCATGGAGCTGTCAATGACCGTTCCGAAGATGATATTGGCATCCGGATGGGCTTTTTGATGGATCAGTTCAGAGGCTTTGGATACTTCGTGCAGCCGGATATCCTTTCCTCCGGTTATGTTGATAAGCACTCCCTGGGCTCCTGAAATGGATGTATCCACAAGAAGAGGAGATGAAATGGCTTTTTGAGCCGCGTCCAGCGCCCGGTTTTCTCCCGATGCCATGCCGGTTCCCATAAAGGCCATGCCCATTCCTTTCATGATGGACTTGACGTCAGCAAAGTCGAGATTGATCAGGCCTGGTCTTGTGATGAGATCAGAAATGCCCTGGACAGCCTGACGCAGAATGTCGTCGGCCATTTTGAAGGCTTCCTGCATGGAAGTGTCCAGGTTTACGGTCTCCAGAAGCCTTTCATTGGGGATGGAGATCACCGTATCCACGGCTGACCTCAGCTCCTCCAGCCCTTCGTTCGCCTGGTTTGCACGGATTTTTCCCTCAAAGTTAAAGGGAAGGGTCACAATAGCGATGGCCAGAACATCCATTTCAGATGCGAGGTTCGCCAGAACCGGTGTCGCACCTGTTCCTGTTCCTCCGCCCAGGCCTGTGGTCAGGAAAACCATATCCGCGCCTTCCAGAAGCTCGATCAATTTCTCTGTGTCCTCCATGGCAGCTTCACGTCCGATATCAGGCCTTCCTCCGGAACCCAGCCCTTTTGTGAGCTTGTTTCCTATCTGGAGTTTGGTTCCGGCCTTATTGCTGCCCAGTGCCTGGAGGTCGGTATTGACGGCAATGAATTCCACTCCGTCAATTTGTGATTCGATCATGCGGTTTATGGCGTTTCCGCCTCCTCCGCCGATTCCAATGACCCTGATTTTTGCTCCAGGGCTTTCATCGACCAGATGAAATTTTAGTTTGTTTTTTTGTTCCTCACTCATTTTTTCCTCCTATGCTTCCTTGAGCCAATCTTTGAGTTTGACCCAGAAGCCTTTCTTTTTATCTTTTGGGAAGCCTTTTTCCTTCCATTTGTTGAATCCGTATAAGAGAAGACCCACGGCCGTGGAGTAATCAGGGGTGTTGACTCTGTCGACGAGTCCCCCCGCTCCTCCGGGGTCTCCATGCCTTACAGGAAGGTCAAAGACTCCTTCTGCGATTTCTTCAAGGCCTTCAAGAAGCGATGTTCCGCCGGTAAGGACGATGCCCGAGTTCAATGATTTTTCATATCCCATTCTTTTGATATCATTATCGACCAGACGGAATATTTCTTCTGCTCTCGGCTGGATAATTTCAGCGAGGAGCTGCCTTGAAAGCACCCTTGCTTTTTTCCCTCGTCCAACGGACGGAACCTCAATGGTGTCCTGTTCATCGACCAGGGGACTGGATACGCAGCCGAATTTTTTCTTGATTTTTTCCGCTTCCGGAATAGGGGTGCGGAGACCGACAGCAATATCGTTCGTGAAGTTATCCCCTCCGATGGGAATAACGGATGTGTACCAGAGGCTTC
Organism: uncultured Eubacteriales bacterium; assembly: GCA_964611275.1. Classification (GTDB taxonomy): domain Bacteria; phylum Acidobacteriota; class Aminicenantia; order Aminicenantales; family Aminicenantaceae; genus WJMT01. Next base: position 17,211 of record CAZSZS010000055.1, on the reverse strand, counting down.
CTCTCTCAAAGATGGCTATTTCCGTGGTCCCCCCTCCGATATCGATCAGCCCCACGCCCAGCTCCATTTCATCATGCGTGAGGACGGATTGGCTGGTGGCGATCTGATTGAGAACGATCTGCTCGATACCGATTCCGGTGCGGGATATGCATGTCTTAAGATTTTGAACGGAAGTTATGGCGCCGGTGACTATGTGGACATTGACCTCCAGTTTGATGCCGCTCATCCCGAGAGGATATTTGATCCCATCCTGTTCGTCGACCACATATTCCTGGGGAATGATGTGAATGATCTCTCTGTCAGGGGGAATGGAGACGGCTTTGGATTGTTCGATGACCCGTCTTATATCCTCTCTGGTTATTTCTCTGTTTTTCCCTGATACGGCGATCACCCCCCTGCTGTTAAAGCTCTTTATGTGAGCTCCGGAAATGCCGATGTATCCGGAATCGATTTCAAATCCGGCCATGAGTTCCGCTTCTTCCTGTGCCTTTTTTATGGCCTCTACAGTGGCGTCAAGGTTCACCACCACTCCCTTTCTCAGCCCCCTGGAATCAGCGGTCCCAATACCTATGATCTCGATTTTTTTCTCTTCCGTGACTTCTCCGATAAGGGCTGTTATTTTTTTTGTCCCCACGTCGATTCCTACGATATATCCGTTTTTAGGCATCAGCTTCCCTCCTTTTCTGGCAAGGATGTTTGTTTATTTGATAATTTTTTTTCCGGTGTGAGTATAAAACGGTCCTTAAACCTCATATTGATACTTTGCAGCTCTCCGAATTTGGCAAAATAGGGTCTTTTATCCATGTATTCCCGGATCTTGTTTGAGAAATCGCTCTCTCCTAAAATGAGCCACGGAGAGTTTTGGTCCAGCTTGACTGAGACGCACCTGTATTTCGACATGTCGATGGCCTGGATCATGTACTTGTGTTCCGGGGGAAGGCTTTCAAGACAGCTCAGAGCCAGCTCGAATTTATCCTCAAAGTCTTTTTTGAATCCGCTGCTGTCCGTGATAAGAGGGAGTCCGCTGTTTTCTGTTTGTTCAAAAGCCTGAAGCAGGATGCCGTCTCTGTCTATGAGGTAGAACCGGTCTTTCTTTATGATGGCTATGGGCACTCTTTCCGTTATTTCAATATCTACGGCAGAAGGAAATATTTTTTTCACATGGACATCTTTGACCCAGGTGTATGATTTGATGATTTCCTGAATCCTGCCGATGTCAAGAATCAGGAGATTTCCAAGCTTTTTCCCATAGAAGATGTTCTGGATGGAATTTCTGAGTCCGGGCTTTGTGCAGTGTATTTCAATTCTGTCTACATCCAGCCTGTCCCATGTGATGAGAAACAGATAGGCCTGCTGGATAAAAAAGAACAGGCCTCCGAAGAGCAGAAAACTGATGATGATGTGTTTTGGTCCGAGTTTTATTTTTCTTTTGATCCTCTGTGGTCTGATCTGTTCTGCATTTCTGCGGAAGTAGGGCTGGGATAACAGGGGTTCCAGCTTATGCCTGATGGGGGGATTCAGGTTAACGGCCATTCTATTTTTTGCCTCTCAATTTTTTGATAATGCCCGGAATGGTCCTGGAAATACTGCCTGCCCCGAGGACCAGTATCATGTCTTTGGATTGTGACAGCTCTGCAACCAGGTCCGGTATTTTTTCCATATCGGGTTCGAAATAAACGCTTTTATGTCCGTACTTTTGTATTTCCTCGAAAAGTTTTTCCCCGGATATGCCGGGAACCGGATTTTCGCCGGCCGGATACACTTCTGTGATGACGAGGATGTCCGCTTGATTGAACGAAGTAGCGAATTCATTCATCAGCATGGAAAGACGGGAATACCGGTGCGGTTGAAAAACAGCCAGGGTCCTTCGCATCCAGCCCCGCTTGGCGGCTTCCAGTGTTTTTATGATTTCAGTAGGGTGATGGGCGTAGTCTTCTATGACCAAGATGTCTCTGATCTTCTGCTTGAGTTCGAAGCGCCTGCCGATTCCGGTGTAGTCTTCCAGGGCTTCGAGGATGGTGGGAACGGGGATATCCAGATTGAGCCCCACAGCCACAGCGGCCATGGCATTATAGATACTGTGCACTCCGGGAACATCCAGCTTCAGCTTTCCAATCTTGCTGTTCTTGTGAAAAAGAGTAGCAGTGGAAGAGAAATTTTTGAATTCCTGGTCGGTGGCATAGATATCTGCTTGAGCAGAAAACCCGTAGGTGATGATGTTTCTCTCAAGGTCAGGAATGAGACTCTGAAGGTTGGAATCATCAAGGCATAATATGACCGGGCAGTAAAATGGGACTTTATTTGCAAAGTTAATAAAGGTCTTTTTTATTTCTTCAACGGTCTTGTACTGGTCTAGGTGTTCTTCGTCAAGATTCGTCAGCACGGCAATGTACGGAGACAGGTAAAGAAAGGAGCGGTCGCTCTCATCCGCTTCTGCGACAATAAATTCTCCCTCTCCAAGTTTTGCATGGGCGCCGACCGTGTTCAAACGCCCTCCAACGATGATGGTGGGATCGAAATCTCCTTTTTCAAGGACCTGGGCGATCATGGATGTGGTAGAGGTTTTGCCATGAGAGCCGGTTACGGCAATGCTGTTTTTTAGGCGCATCAGTTCTGCCAGCATCTCTGCTCTCGGGATGACAGGAATTTTCAGTTTTTTTGCTTCTGTGACCTCTATGTTATCCGGTTTTATGGCAGAGGAAATGACCACTACGTCTGCCCTCTCAACAAGCCCGGATTTGTGGCCTATGTTGATATCAGCTCCTAATGCAGCGAGCCGTTTGGTTGATTCCTGGGAGATCAGATCCGAACCCGATACGATGTAACCTAGGTTCAGAAGGATTTCAGCAATCCCGTTCATGCCGGTTCCTCCGATTCCTACCATATGGATGTGTTTGAGTTTTCTGTTTGTCCGTCTGATCACTTTAAGCTCTCCTTTTGTTGTTTTTCATGAGCCCCAGACAAAGTGCTGCGATTTTTTCCGCGGTATCTTCTCTTTTTAGTTGTTCCAGTTGTTTCTCCATCCGGTTGAGTGTGTCCTTGTTATCGATAAAATAAGTGATTTTAGAGGAAAATTTTCCCGGTGTAAAATCCTTTTCAAGGATGATCTCTGCTCCTTTGATTCTTTCCAGTTCCCTGGCATTTAACAGCTGGTGGTTTTCTGTGGAAAAGGAGAAGGGGACCAGGATGGAAGGCTTTTGGGATGCGATTAGTTCTGCTATGGTGGTGGCTCCTGACCGGCAAACGATCAAATCCGATCTCTGGAAATATTCATAAATGTCAAAGAAAAAGGCGGATACTTCCGCGCTCCCGAAGCCGTTTTGTTCGTACTGTTCTTTGACCCAGTTCAGATCTTTTGCTCCTGTTTGATGAAAAATTTCAAGCCTGTCCCTGCTGGCTTTTAAAAGGGGGAGGCTCATGGTTATTTTTTTGTTCAGGAAATGAGAACCCTGACTCCCTCCGAAAACTAGGATGGTAAGGTGTTCTTCTCTTTTTTTTGGTTTCAACGAATAGAATTCTTCCCTTACCGGGTTTCCCAGAAATTCTCCTTTGCCTTTAAATGCAGGAAGAGATTTCTTAAAGGCCACCACAGCTTTTTTTGCAAAAGGTATGAGGATCCGGTTGGTCAGTCCCGGGTGGAGGTTTTGTTCCATTATCAAGGAAGGGATCCCTATGAGAGATGAGATGAGGACGATAGGACCCGAACTGTAACCGCCCATGCCAATAACGAGTGCTGGTCTTCTATTGATGATGATAAGCAGTGATTTGATCGCAGAATAGGGGAGTATGAAGAGTGATTTGATAACAAGAAAGCCCTTTCCCTTGATGCCTTCTATTTTTAGCGGGATAAAATCCGCATTATAGTGCTTCATTATGGATTGTTCGAGCTTCCGGGTGCTTCCGACAAAAGTGATTTTTATTCCTTGCTGCTGCAGCTTTTTCCCCACAACCAAGGCGGGATAGAGGTGTCCGGCTGTTCCTCCACCGGATATTATGACTCTTTGTTCCATCATTTCCTCTTAAATACCTGTTTCCTTTGTGAGATATGAAGAAGGATCCCGATGCTGCCCATCATATAGAGAAGCGAGGACCTGCCGTAGCTTAAAAAAGGAAGAGTGAGGCCTGTGGCCGGGAGAAGCCCGAGCACGATGCTGATGTTCAGCAGGGCTTGAGAAAAAATGGCGATAGTGAGCCCTGCCGCCAAAAGGCTGCAGAATTGATCGGGCGCTCTTCTGGATATGAGCAGGCCTCTCCACAGGATGATCCCGTAAAGCAGAAGCACGCTCACGGTTCCTATCAGACCCAGTTCTTCTCCAATGATCGCGTAGATATAATCCGTGTGGGCACAGGGAAGAAAGAAAAGTTTTTGAGTGCTCTGCGCTATACTGACCCCGACGATGCCGCCCGAGCCCACAGCGAGCTTGGACTGGTAAGCATGAAAGCCGCCGCCGAGAATGTCATTGGAGGGAGAGACATAGGAGTTCCATCTGTCTATTCTGTAGTTTGCCTGGAAGAGATAGAACACAAACACAAGCACGGAAGCCAGACCGATCAAGAAGAGCTTGTCTAACCGTATGCCCCCTATGAAAAGCATTATGGAGCCGATGACAAAGATAAAGAGTGAAGTACTGTAATCAGGTTCCTTGAGTATCAGGAGAATGAAAACAAATAGAATGGCAGCCGGAATGATCAGGGTGCTTGTTTGATGGAGTTTTTCTTTCTTCCGGCTGAGATAGGAAGCTAAAAACAATATAAGACTCAGTTTTGCGAACGATGACGGCTGGAATCTGAAGCTCAATATGTGGATGGAGCGGTTTGTGTTGTTGACTTCGGGCATCACGAAACAGAGCACGAGAAGGGCTAACGTGAGGAACAGCAGCCCGTAGATGAACAGAGTGTTTTGATAAAATGCCGTTTTCATTGAGATGATGACCAGGATCAGGATAAGGCCTGCGGCCGCTGCCATGGATTGATTCATAAGAAAGGTGAAAGGCTGTCCGTATCTTTCATTGGACTGCACCGCGGACGAGCTGAATACCATTATGAGACCGAAAGCCACAAGAATAATGGTGGTGATAAACAGCGGCTTGTCAAAACCGAATCGCTTGAATGCTTCCATTTATATGCCTTCTTTTTTTATCTTTTGGAAAAGGTTTCGAACCTCGTCTTTAAAAACCCTTCCCCTGTGCTCAAAGTTATCAAACATATCAAAACTGGTGCACGCCGGTGCCAGAAGCACCACTTCTCCGGGTATTGAGAGCTCAAAAGCCCTTTCCACAGCCTGTTCTAAGGAAGGAGCCTCTTCTATTTCTGCGTGCTTTTCAAGGGCCTTTATTATCTTTGCGCTTGCTTCTCCGGTCACGATGATTGTTTTGACCCTTTTTTTGATCTGTTTTTTTAGGCGGCTGAAGTCACCTCCCTTATCTCTTCCTCCCAAGATCAAAATGATTTTTTTATCAAAACTCATGATCGACTTTAAGGCCGCATCGATATTGGTAGCTTTTGAATCATTGTAGAAGTCCACTCCTTTGAGAGTCATGACTTTTTCCAGCCGGTGTTCCAGTCCTTTGAAACCTGTTATGGTATTTCTTATTTTATCCTGAGGGATACCGAACAAATGTCCCGCCAGAATGGAAGCCATGATATTTTCTTGATTGTGGATTCCTTTCAGGGGAATGTCCTTTGTATTCATGGCTCTTTGTTCTTCTTTGTTTTTCAGCACGATCCACTCCCCTTGAAGGAAGCATCCGTTATGGATTTTAGTTTTTCTGCTGAAAGCATAGATATTTTCAGGCCCCTTTTTTCTTGCGGACCAGACTTGAGTGTCATCTCTGTTAAGTATGGCTGTCTGGAATTTTTGCTGATTCTTGAGGAGCTTTGTCTTGGCTGTCACGTAGGAAGAAAAGCTTCCGTGCCAGTCCAGATGGTCGGGCGTTATATTAAGGACCACGGAGATGTCAGGAGCGAATGTATCAATATATTCAAGTTGAAAACTCGACAATTCCGTCACGAAGATGTCGTCTTCCGAGCTTTTTTCCACAAAGCTGATTAAGGGTATCCCTATGTTCCCGGCCAGATTGGATTTGAATCCTCCGTCTTTGAGTATGTTGTGGACAAGCGAAGTTACCGTGGATTTTCCGTTCGAGCCTGTTATGCCGATTATTTTCCCTCTTAAAAAGCGGGAGGCGAGCTCTACCTCGGAAATTATTTTTATTCCTCTGTGTTTAGCTTCTTTGAGTGGGGGTATCAAAGGAACTCCGGGACTGGGAATGATCAGGTCCGCATCCAGGAACGACTGGAGTGTATGGCCCCCGGTTTCAAATGTGATGCCTCTTTTCTGATAGGGCAGAGCTGCTTTCATCAACTCCGGGCCTTTTTTTGATTCGGTTATCTTTATGTTTATATCCTTGTTCTGGTTTATCAGAAAGTCACACACGGCTTTTCCTGTTTTTTCAAAGCCGACCACCAGGACTTTCTTTTTTCTCAGTTCCATTGTTACCTAATTTTCAGTGTTGTCAGGCTGAAAAGTGCGAATATGATCCCCACAATCCAGAACCTGACGACTATTTTTTGTTCCGACCATCCCATCAGTTCAAAATGATGGTGCAGGGGAGCCATCTTAAAAACTCTTTTTCCTCCTGAGAGTTTGAAATAACCCACCTGTATCACCACGGAAAGAGCCTCCATCACAAATACACCGGCCACCATAAAAAGCAGTAATTCCTGCTTGATCATTATGGCCACGACACCCAGAGTCGCTCCAAGAGATAGAGAGCCGGCATCTCCCATAAATATTTCAGCCGGATGGCAGTTGTACCACAGGAATCCGAGGCAGGCGCCGGATAGGGAGCCGAGAAGCACTGTGAGTTCAGCAGCTTGGGTTACCGGAAGAATGTTCAAATATTGGGACCAGAGCGCATGCCCGGCTATATAAGAGAGAGCCGTGAAAGAGGACACACTGATCAGGGTCAATCCTATGGCAAGTCCGTCAAGCCCGTCAGCAAAATTCACGGCATTGGATGAGCTGACCATTATGAGCATGATCCATGGGATATACAGCATTCCCAAATAAGGAGTCCATTTCTTGAAAAAGGGGACAGTCAGGTGCAGGTTGAATTCTCCCTGAAGTCCCATGTAAAAGAACACCACCGCAACAGCAGCGGCAAAGATCACCTGGAGAATGAATTTGTATTTTGCTAACAGCCCTTTGGGCTTGTTTTTTCTGACTTGAAGGTAATCGTCCAGCAATCCGAGAGCTCCGAAGAGAAGCATGGTTGCCATGGCCAGCCAAATATATGCATTGTTTAAATCCCCCCATAAGAGGGTGGAAATCGCTGTGGCTCCAATGATCAGGATCCCTCCCATGGTGGGCTTCCCTTTTTTTGCGATATGCGTTTTCGGCCCCTCATCCCTGATGGCTTCGCCGAACTGGTGTCTACTCAGGTATTTGATCAGCCATGGCCCCAGAACCATTGTGATGAGAAGCGCGGTGATTCCGGAGAGAGCCGTTCTGACCGTGATATAGCGGAATACATTGAAAAATATAAAGAATTTTTTCAGCGGAACAAGGAGCATATAAAGCACTTTATTTTCCTCCCTTTTTTAAGGCATTGACGATTTTTTCAATTTTTACTCCTCTCGACCCTTTGATCAGGACGATGTCGTTTTCTTTTAACAGGGGTGGGATTTCCCTTGCCGCTTCTTCAGAATCTCTAAAAGAAAGGATGTCATGGAGAGCCATTCCTGAATCCAGGGCGCCTTCGGCCATGTGCTTTGCGAGAGGGCCCACGGTTATGAGCATGTCGATTCCGTTTTGGGCGGCTGATTTTCCCGCAGCTCTGTGAAAATCTCTTTGCCTTTCCCCTAGTTCCAGCATATCGCCGAGAACAGCGATTTTTCTTCCCCCATTTTGCACGGAAAGGCTTTTGAGCGCTTCATCAAGGGCGGCCGGATTGGAATTATACGAGTCGTTTATCACTTTGATGTTATCAGTCAGGTACAGGATCTCTCCTCTGTTGTCGGATGGCTTCAGTTTTTTTCCTACTTCCATGATGTCCTCAAAGGGAACGGACAGGACTGAAGCCGTACCTGCGGCTGCCAGGAAGTTGTAGAGATAGCCCTTGTTCGAAAAGGGGATGGATGTTCTGGCCTGGCGTCCCATACAAAAGAGATCAAAGGACATTTTTTCCAGAGAATGGACACGAATGTTACGGGCTTTCACATCACATTTATCTGTGAGCCCGAACAGAACCGGTTTTTTCTGAAGCGGTTTCATCATGCTCAGTACGAGAGGCTGGTCTCCGTTGAGAACCGCTGTTCCGTCCGGATTCATGCCGTCCAGTATTTCTTTTTTTGCATCCGCTATTTGGTGTATGTTTTCGAAAAATTCCATATGCACCGGATAGACGTTACAGATTACAGCTATATCCGGCCGTGCGATACGGGTCAGTGTCTGGATCTCTCCCTTGTGGCTCATCCCGTATTCCAGGACAGCCGCTTCATGCTCTTTGTTCAGCCTGAGAAGCGAGAGAGGGAGGCCTATATGATTGTTAAAGTTCCCCAGGGATTTCAAGGTGCGGTATTTCTTTTTGATAAGCTCTGCCGTGAATTCTTTGGTAGTGGTTTTTCCTGTGCTTCCTGTGATGCCGATCACTTTCACCTTGTGCTCCAGAAGAACCCGGTGCGCGAGCCTTTGAAGGGCTTTTAAAGTATGGTCGACCTTTATGTAAGCTGTGCTGTTTTCCATAGAGGAGAGGCCTTTGGAGATCACAGCTCCCTTGGCTCCGTTTTTTACCGCATCCGGGACGAAGTCATGGCCGTCTCTTTGGCCCTGAAGCGCAAAAAACAGGCTTCCTTTTTTTGTCATCCTGGAGTCTATGCTGAAGTCTCGGAATTTGGAGGAGGGGTCTCCCTGTTCTATTTTCCCGTTCATCTTCTCTGCTATCTGACTCAATAGAAGTTCAGCCACTTTAGTGGTCCTCTCTTTTTTTTACCGCTGCTTTGGCGACCTCCACATCATCGAAGGGGATAACCCTGTCTTTTATGGTCTGGGTCTTTTCATGCCCTTTTCCTGCGATGAGGACATAATCTCCCTTATTGGCCATGGAAACCGCTTTTTCAATGGCCTCTCTTCTGTCCGGAAGGATTTCATATTTGTTTTTTCCTGTTTTGCTGATCCCTTTTTCAATGCTCAAAATAATATCCATGGGGTCTTCAGACCTGGGATTGTCTGAAGTGATGATGGTCCAATCCGCTGTTTTCCCCGCTGTTTCTCCCATTCTGGGCCTTTTTGATTTGTCCCTGTCTCCTCCGGCTCCGAAAACGAGGAATATTCTCTGTGAAGTGATCTCCTTTATGGTTTCAAGAAGGTTTCTCAGGGCGTCATCCGTATGCGCATAGTCTACAAATAGATGAAGCCCCCGTTCATTGGGCACTTTTTCGAACCGTCCCGGAACATATTTCAGAGCGGCGATTCCTTTTTCAATGGCCTTCAAGGGAATATCTAAAGCCAGGGCAGAAGAAACCGCCGTGAGAATATTGTAGAGATTTGGTTTTCCGAGAAGGGGAGAGACGATCTCTATTTTTCCTAATGGGGATTCGATGCTGGCTGTTATGCCGTTGGAGCTGAATCTGTTTTTACCGGGATGGATATCAGCTCTTTTGTCCAAGCCAAAGCTGAGAGCCTTTTTGGGTAATTCTGAAATAAGCTTCTGACCCCAGATGGAATCCGTATTGACCACTGGTTTGCTTTTGTTTGCCGTTAAGAACAGCTTTTTCTTGGCATTATAGTAATTTTCAAGGGATCGGTGATAGTCCATATGCTCTCCGCTGAGATTTGTGAAAGCAGTGACATCAAAATCGATCCCGTTTATTCTTTTCATTTCTATGGAATGAGAAGAGACTTCCATGACACAGTGAGTAGCGCCCTGCTCAAGCATTTTTTGCATCAGGGCATTTGTATCAGGAGCTTCCGGAGTGGTCCTTGCGGCAGGCATATCAAATCCAGGCCCTCTGTAAGAGATGCTTCCTATGACTCCCGGGGAATATCCGCCTGCCTCTAAAATCTTTTCCAGGAGATAGGTGACGGTTGTCTTTCCCTTGGTGCCGGTTATTCCAATGACTCCCATCTCTTGTGACGGATGGTTAAAGAACTTGGTTGAAATCAAAGCCAGAGCAAGCCTTGCGTCATTTGATTGGATCCAGGCCTTTATAAATCCTGCGGGCCTTTTTTTCTCTGATAAAACAGCTTCGGCGCCTTTTTTCAGGGCATCGGGGATAAAATTGAAACCGTCCTGTTCTTCTCCCTTAAGTGCGGCAAATAAAAATCCGGGCTCTATTTTTTGGGAAGAATAGGAGATACCGGTGATGCGTTCTTCAAGGTTTCCGCTTATACGCAAACCCGGGATTTTTTCAGTGAGCTCTTTTAGTATCATGTTTTTCCCGTGTCTGTTCTCTGGGCCGCGATGATCGGCCTTGTAAGCCCGGCTTCCGGGATTACGCCCATATACCGGAGCACTTTTAAAGCTGTTTTTCTGAACACCGGTGCTGCAACCTGGCTCCCGTAGTAAAGGCCTTTTGGGTCATCGATCACAACGATGATGGAGATAGCCGGATGATCCGCTGGTACAAATCCCATAAAAATCGAAGTGTGTGCGCCGGAAGTATAGCCGCCTGTTTCAGGATTTATTTTCTGGGCTGTCCCGGTTTTTCCGGCCGCTTCAAATCCGTTCACCTGGGCTGTTTGGCCCGTTCCTTCTGTCACAACTCTTTTCAGCATGTCTTTTATTTGAAGCGCGGTCCTTTCTAAGAGGATTCTTTTGGGAGCCGCGGCCGGCTCTGATTCGTTTAACTCGGGATGTCTTCCTTTTTTGACGATAGTAAAAGGGATTTGGACTCCATTGTTGCCAATGATGTTCACAGCGTTGAGAAGCTGCAGAGCGGTTACGGAGACCTCATATCCTATGGAAAGAGAAGCCAGTGATAAGCGGCTCCACCGGTCTATGGGATTGAGAAGCCCTCTTTGTTCTGCAGGAAGCTCTATGCCTGTTTTTTGCCCGAATCCGAAATCTTTGACCCTTTCATAAAGGAGTTTTTCTCCCACGATCTGGCCTATCTGTATGGTCCCGACATTGGAGGAATGTATGATGACTTCAGGGAAAGAAAGCATGTCGTATCTGTGATGGTCCTTAAAAGTCTTGTTAGCGACCCTGATATATCCCTTGCTGCAGTCAAAATTTTCCGAATAAGGGATTTTGTTTGAATCGATCGCTGCAGAAAAAGTGACGATCTTGAAAGTGGAGCCAGGGTCAAATACATGATGTATGGCTTTATTTGAGAAAAGAGAGCGCAGGTCAATCAAGGGTTGGTTGAGGTCACTCTCGGGAAAGCTTGACATGGCCAGTATTTCTCCGGTGGAAGGATGGGAAACTATGATCGTCCCCCAGGAAGCTTGCGCCTCCTTGACAGCGGTTTTGAGATTTTCCGCAGCAATATACTGAATGGTCTCGTCTATGCTGAGTATGAGGTCTTTTCCCGGTTCGGTTTGTTTGAGGATACGAAAGCTGTATTCTTTTCTTCGCGCGTCCTTGTAATTCAGCATGATCCCGTTCTGCCCTCTCAGCAGGGAGTTGAACTGAAGTTCGGCTCCGTTTATTCCGTTCTCGGAAAAATCGACCCTGCCGATAACATGGGAGGCAAGATCTCCATAGGGATAAAAACGCTTGCTTTCTTCCAGCATGTGCACGCCTTTTAGATTCATTTCCCTTAAGACTTTCTCCTCTTCAGGTTCTATTTTGTGTTTTATAGGGATAAAAGGGTCATTGTCTTTTATCTGTGATTTTATGCTTCTTGTTTTTTCCGCGGAAAGGCCCAGGGTCCTTCTCAGTTTGTTTATCCGGCTGTACTGTATGTCTAAAGGCTCGTCTTCTACGGTTGAATAAAAAACAAGTGCTCTGGGCACACTGCAGGCCAGTCTGTTTCCGTTCCGGTCAAAAATGGTCCCTCTCTGGGGAATGATGTTGTCTTGGTTTTGATTTTGTTTTTCCACCTGGTTCTTTAATTCGCTGTGCTGTATGACCTGAAGCTGAACCAGGCGAAAACCTATGACCGCTGTCCAGAGAACAAAGAGAAAGACCATACATAGGGTTCTTCTTTTTGTTTTTTTTGAAATATATGCATTCATTTGAATCAATGATCCAAATCCCTGAAATCCTCATATATCAATTGTTTTTCTTCAGGTTCTTTAAGGCCCAGTTGTTGCTTTGCTGTTCTTTCGACTATCGCAAGGGATAGAAGAGATGTTTTTTCCGCTTCCAGAGTTTCCACTTCTTTTTGGAGTCTGGTGACTTTTTCCTCCAGGTCTCTTATTGTGTAGCCCATTTTTACGGATTCTGCCTGACGCCAGATATAGAAGGTCAAGATGAGTATGGTCATGAACGCAAAGAGGACAGCGCGGATGACTGTGTTTCTTTTGAATTTCTTCTTTACCATCATATATTCCTTGAAACCCTCAGTTTTGCAGACCTGGCTCTAAAATTCACATCGATTTCTTTTTGGGAGGGAGTAACGGGTTTCTTGGTCAATATGGTGATCAAAGGGCGGTCCAGTTTGGATGAAGCCAGTTCTTTCATGGTCTGTTTGACGATTCTGTCTTCCAGAGAATGAAATGAAATAACAGCGGTCCGTGTGTTTTTTGGAGTTAGTCTGACTATTTTTTCCAGAAAAGTATCAAGGTCTTTGAGTTCCTGGTTGACTTCGATGCGCAGTGCCTGAAAAACCCTGGCCGCCGGATGGGTTTTTCCTTTTTGAGGCCTCCACCGGCATATCTCTTCGGTTATTTTAAGAAGCTGGCTGGTCGTATTGATTTCCTCTTGTTTTCTACGTGAGTAGATTTCCTTGGCCAGGATTTTGGCCTGTCTCAGTTCTCCGTATTCCCAGAATATCTGGGCCAGTTTGTTCTCAGAGCTTTTGTTTATGATTTTTGCTGCGGTGGTTTTATTCCGGAGGTCCATACGCATGTCCAGAGGGCCCTTTTTCTGATAGCTGAAACCTCTCGCCGGCTCGTCAAGCTGGAAAGATGAGAGGCCAAGATCCAGAAGGATCCCCCGGATGGATGGGAAGTCTATTTTTAATTCAGGAATATATCTGAAGTCCGAGTGGTACAGGGTGACTCTGTCTGCGAACGGTTTGAGATTCTCTTTGGCTTTCATGAGGGCTTTCTCATCTATGTCAAATCCTATGACCCGGGCGTCTTTGTTATGCCTCAGGATCTCACTTGAATGCCCTCCCAGTCCGATAGTGCAGTCCAGGTAAACCCCTTGCCTTTGCGTGTCCAGAAGAGACAAGACTTCCTCAAGAAGAACAGGGATATGAGCTTGTTGGCTCATCATTTGTCTTCCTTGGTCTTCAGTTCAGATATTTGGTCAAAGTCCTCATCTGTTAATGGGTTTTGTTCAATGAATTGTTTCAGGATTTCCTTGTTCCAGATTTCCAGGTAGTCGTTAAGCCCTACTACTTCGACCTCGTCTCCGAGATTCGCTTTCTCTTTTAGGGCTTGACTGATGAGGACTCTTCCCTTGGAATCGATTTCATAGTAAGAACCTTTGACATTGACCCTGAGCATGAAACTTCTGACCCTGGGTTTTAATTGATGAAGGCCTTCATCAGTGAGCCCGGTGAGTTTCTGCCATCTGGGGAGAGGATAAATTTGAATGGATTGGTCGTTCAAAGAGGTAATGAACACTTCCTTTCCATATTTTTCCAGTATGGCTTCCTGAAATTTTGCAGGAATCTTGATTCGTCCGCTTTTGTCAAAGCGCGCTGTGTAACTTCCGATTAAATAATTTCCCAATTTGTCCCGTTTTGTCCCGTTTTTCTAAAATATATGATAGAAAAGGGGTAATGTCAAGGGAAAATCGGAAAAAAAATGGGGGAAAGAGTTAGAGGTTTTTTTCTTCCAGCAGGGATTTGGCTTTTTTATAGTCTTTTTCTTTGACCATTACTGTGATTTTTCCCAGTCCGTCCGCTGAAAAAGCATGTACGGATTGAACCACCAGCCCCTTGAGAATGGTAGTGATCCCGCAGCTTTCAAGAAAGCTTTTTACCACCTCAGCCTCCACAGGCCCCTGGACGGTCGCAACCTCTATCAGCTTAATATCCCTGGTTTTATTTCTTTTTTCTTTCATAAAAAACTCTTTTTTCTTTTAAAATAGTCGGATAATATCTTTTTATGGTCAAAGGCAAGTGGGAAATCGATCTCTTCTTCTGTGAAGATCCCGATTTCTTCGGCATCGTCACGCGCTTTTGGTGTTCCCTGAGCTTCAGCTACAAAAACGGTTGATACGGTGTGTTTTCTGGGGTCTCTTTTGGGATCCGAATACGTGTGCATCTGGAATTTAAGGTTTATATCTAGAGAGGTTTCTTCTTTTGCCTCACGGACGGCTGCCTCTTCAAGAGATTCTCCGTAATCAACGAATCCTCCGGGAATAGCCCAGCCATACGGGGGATTTTTTCGCTTGATGAGAATGATAGCCATCTTGCTGTTTTTTCGTTTCATCTCAATGATGATATCTACTGTGGGTATGGGATTCCTGTATTCGCTCATTTCTTTTTCCTTTCCTCTGATTTCTGGGTCATGAATCATCCGGGATATTATTCTATTTATTTTATGGCAAAAATCAACTGTATGCTTTTAATACAGGTGGACTGAAAAGAGGACATTTTTATATGATGCATTTTTAAGCCTCCTCTGTTATAATTTGGCATGTAATTTGCTCTTTACATATACGAGGAGTAAAAAAATGAAGAAACTTATTATCATTATCCCGCTGATCATACTTATCTCAGGATGTGTCGTCATAGGAGAAAAATACCGGATGCCGGGCCCCAGAGTGGTGACAGTTGATCATTATGATTATTATCCTTCTTACTACGATTGGAATTACGGATACTATTATAGCTATCCTTATTGGGGATGGACAGGCTTCGGTTGGTGGAATCCTTTCTGGTATTACGGTTTCTATAATTTTTATTATGGTTGGTACTATCCTTACTATGGATCCTATTATTACTATTATCCCAGCCGCTACTATGGAGGGAAAAGTGTTGTGACAAAGGATCGGCTCAGAGATCCCAATAAAAGCGGATCAAGTGTATCTGGCCGGAAGATCCGTTATATTGACAGAGGGTCTGTATCAGGTCTTACAAGAGAAACCAGCCAGGGGAAGTCCTCAAGAATAAGCTCTGTTAGATCTTCCCGGGTGAGAAGCACCAGGTCAGGTTCCGTATCCCGGATCAGAAGTTCGGGTTCCAGTGGCCGGAGTTCGGTCTCCCGGACTCGAAGTACAGGTACACGGGTCCGGAGTTCAGGTTCCCGAAGTTCGGGGAGAAGAAAGAAATAGGGTTCAGAAAAGCAAACTCTGATTCCGGATCTACCTGTGTGACGTAGCTAAAGACGGTTTTAAAGGGGAGTTGGTAGAGCCGGGAAATATATAAAGAGGGCCTGCCAGAGCCAACTGAAAGCCCCAAACCAAGGCATCAAATTCGTTCCGGTATTCCTCTCTCAGGGGAGCCACGGGTTTGAATTTATGCGCGAGAGGATTGACATATTTTTCGTGGTATTTGATTCTGTAATCCAGATGCGGGCCTGTAGAGGCTCCTGAGGATCCCACATATCCCACTGTCTGTCCGCTGGTTACTTTGGCGCCTTTTCTGATTCCGCTGCCATAACTCCGGAGATGAAGATACATGGTTTCATAGAAATTTTTGTGTCGGATCCTTACCATCCTGCCCGCAGCGCCGTTGCGGCCTACAAAGATCACGGTGCCGTCGGCTGTGGCCTGAACAGGAGTTCCTACAGGTGCTCCATAGTCAACTCCGTAATGAGGCCTGTAGATTTTCCACACCGGATGGAACCGGCTGTGGCTGAAACGGGAGGTGATCCTTGCGCCGTTTATGGGTGATTTGAGGAATTCTTTGCGCAGGGATTTGCCCTCGGGATTAAAATAATCCCATTCCTTGGTATCGGGATATGTGAAGCGAAAAGCCTGGAAGGTGTTCCCCTGGTTTATGAATTGAGCGGCAAGTATGTTTCCGTATCCTATGAAGTTTCCGTCCAGATATTTTTTTTCAAAAATCAGCTCAAAAGAATCGTTCTTTCTGATATCTGCATAAAAGTCTATATCCCAGGCAAATATATCAGCAATAGCAATCGCAAGGGAATCCTTCTCCCCGATATCATCCACGGCCTGGATCAGATTGTCATTGATAACGCCCCATACTAATTTTATTTTTGTTCTTACGGGGATGGACAGGATCTCTGCGTCATAAGAGTCAGAGCTTTTTTGTATTTTAAGGTATGTTTCTGTATCTATGTCGTATTCCATATAGTGAAAAGGCCCGTTTTCTTCATAAAAAAGTCGGATCTCGTTTCCGGCTTTTATTTTTGCCATATCATAAACCGGTTTCACTTCTTCCCTAAGGCGGTGGATCTCCTGGGGGGAAAAGCCGTACTCTTTGAGTATATCTGATAAGGATTGGTCTTTTTTTATGCTGATTTTATGTTCTACCAAGCTATGGGCTGTTTCAACAGCGGGTGCAGGCATCTCTTCAACAGGGGTAACTTGCTTTTGATGTATTCTGCCCTGTTCTTTTGGAAAGAAAACCAGAAAAAAGTAGATGATGAAAAGAAAAAAAACATAGAGGAGGAAAAAAGGGAGCCTTTTTTTTGGTATGTTTTTTTTGATTTTTATATGAATATTGCTTTTCATTTATTTAAATCGTTCCTATAACTCTCTCATGCTGTATCAAGGGAAAAAGATAATTCATTTTTTATGTGAAGTCAAATAGGAGGCAAGCCGATGTGAAATTCAGATATGGCTTGTGCTCGCTAAAGATTTTTAACGCCATTCTTCGCACTGTGTTCTCGGCTGCTGCGCAACTCCCAAAAAACGCTAACAGGGAACGGGCAAGGGATTCGTCACCCGTTCGATCCCCCAGCGTGGGATCTCACTCCCATTCGGGCTTCGCTCTCCTCTAAAGAGGAACCATGCCCGCTCAGCCCTCATAGTGGATTCCTCATCCCATGCCCTTCTTCCCTTACATAGTCTCAACTCGTGAATATCCATGATCACATTCCTGCACTCCGAAGGCTAAATCTTTTATGGCGCTTCAACCACACCTGATTTTCTTAAGGAATTAAGCTTTTATTGTAAG